>PCVE01000059.1 GCA_002762705.1 Candidatus Woesearchaeota archaeon CG11_big_fil_rev_8_21_14_0_20_43_8
AAGCCCATCATAGAATACATTTGGCGTAATCTCTTTTAATATCGAATCTCCAGAAAGCACAAAAGGCACGCTTCCTACATCGACGATCCTAAGAAGCACTGATGAATCGCTATGCCCTGGCGTGTGGGCCGCCTCGATCACGACCTTTTCAGAAAGTTCAAGAGAGCCTGTATCATTATACAGTCCGTCCACTGCGACACTCTCTGCGCATCCAGAGAAAAAGGTGTTTGTAGGCCTGAGTATCTCATCATGAGTATCATGCGGGATATCTGCCTCTTTTAACAATCTGCCGTATGCGACCTCAAGCGTTTTCATAGAACCAGAAAAATCAGTCAAAGTAAGAGTCCCTTTTGAGAATCCAAGCACCTTTCCGCCGCTCTCTCTTTTGACATGCGCCGCGAGACCATAATGATCAAGATGATTATGAGTGAACATTATCTGTCCGATATCTTTCACATCACGTCCCATCTCAAAAAGAGCGCGTTCAAGGACATGATAACAGATCTGCCCCTTATCTTTTTTACCTGCATCGATGTCTGGCACAAGTTCATCCAAAAGATAATCGTGGCTTGCGAATTTCCTGCCTTTGATATATAGTCTCTGTTTGATATAACGCTCTTTCAGAAGATAATCATAACCCCTGTCAGGCCAGAGCATGCCTGGGTCAACAAGCGTAAGGCCATTTCCTGCATCAATCAGATACGCATTCTCATCGACAAGCGGCAGAGGGGTAGGCATCTCTATACGATATATAGTATGATTATTGAATTCATACTTTTTTAAGAAATCAAGCATCGCTTCTTCTACAATCCTAGCCATATAGAAGGGATATCAGGATAAGTATTAATGCTTTTCTTCCGGATCCATATTTAGGTCGTGAACTCACAAGCCCATAGTTCATAGCCAAAACCCCACACCTCACACCCCACACCCCGACAATCATCCGAACATTTTTAAAGGGCATATATTTCTCTCATCTGACGATGAAATGCTCTATACGCTCACCAGTATGCGCCTGCGTAGGCCATGTCGATCATGGTAAATCAAGCATACTTGACAGTATCAGAGGAAGTTCTATAGTGGATACTGAAGCCGGGAAGATCACGCAATCCATCGGTGCGAGCATCGTGCCATTAGACACTATAAAGAAGATCTGCGGCAAGATGCTTGAGGCCATGAAGATAGATTTCACCATCCCTTCGCTTCTTTTCATAGATACACCTGGCCATGCCGCTTTCACGACATTGAGGAAAAGAGGCGGGAATCTCGCAGATATCGCAATCCTTGTTGTTGATATAAACGAAGGATTCAAGCCACAGACAATAGAAGCGATCGAGATACTGAAAAGCTACAAGACACCATTCATAGTGGCGGCGAACAAGATCGACCTCCTTCCGGGATACAGATCAAGCAAGACACCGGTGCTCGCAAATATCACAAGCCAGGACAAAGATGTCCTGACGCTTATCGAAAAAAAACTTTATGAGATTGTAGGTCATGTATATGATAACAGCGGCATGTCATCTGAGCGTTTTGATAGAGTGAATGATTTCACAAAAGAGATACCGATCATACCATGCAGCGCAAAGACAGGAGAAGGGATCCCTGAACTTCTCATGATGATCGCAGGTCTCGCCCAGAAATATCTTGAGAAAGGACTCAAGGTGGATCTCGATGATTATGCAAAGGGCACAGTGCTTGAAGTAAAAGAAGACAAAGGCCTTGGAAAGACCATCAATGTCATCCTTTATGATGGAAGCATACGGCTTGGCGACACACTTGTCATAGGGGGTATCGATGAACCTCTCGTTACACGAGTGAAATGCCTGTTCGAACCTGCGCCACTCGCAGAAATGAGAGACAAAAAAAGCAAATTCACATTCGTAAAGCAGGTCTGCGCGGCGATTGGTGTCAAGATATCCGCTCCGGACTTAGATAAGGCGATAGCAGGCATGCCTGTCCGCACAGCAGACGAATCTAATATCGAACAAGTAAAGGAAGACGTCCAGTGTGAAGTGAAGGAAGTCATGATCGAAACCGAAAAAGACGGGATAATAATCAAGGCTGACGCGCTTGGCAGTCTTGAGGCGCTCGCCCATCTGCTGAAAGAAAAAAATGTGCCGATAAGAAAAGCGACTATCGGTGACATATCGAAAAAAGATATAACAGAAGCCGCAAGCACAAAAGACTCTAATCCTCTTAATACAGTGATACTCGGATTCAACATCAATATCGCTCCTGATGCCGGACAGAACCAGGGTGTCAAAATAATATGCAATGATGTCATCTACAAGACTATCGAAGATTATGAAGCCTGGAAAGAGGCAGAACAGAAAAGACTTGAAGAATCCGAGCTCCATGACATAACAAGGCCATGCAAAGCCCAGATTATGCAAGGATATATCTTCAGACAATCAAACCCAGCAGTATGCGGGATGGAAGTGCTGGAAGGCACACTGAAGACAGGCATGCAGCTTATGAAGGATGGAAAAGTGATCACTTCTGTAAAGAGCATGCAGCATGAAAAAGATAGTATCTCGTCAGCAGAAGCAGGCAAGAAGGTCGCTGTGTCTATGGACAATGTGACTGTCGGACGACAGATCAATGAAAGAGATATTTTGTATTCTGGCATAACAGAAGAGGAATTCCGGAAACTAAAAGACATGAAGAAATTTTTATCAAACCAGGAGAAAGAAGTCCTAAAAGAGATAGTGGATATCATGAGAAAAGCGAATTCTGTCTGGGGTGTATGATGGTTGGTACAAAAAAATTGAACAGACCATCCACTCTGCCGTCACAGATAAGACCTCTGAAAAAAAATAGCCACAATCCCCGGCCGATACCGTTCTATAAAAGATTCTCACCAGGCATAGAGATAAAGATATTCTTCATCGTCGGAATCCTTGTCGTCATCACCCTGATTAACATATTGTTCAAACAGGAACTTGTGAATTTCCTGAACACCGCACCAATCATATCGAGCATCTACCTGCCGATCAAGACAGAGATACTCAATCGCACATTGCTTGGACAGTTCTATGTTGCGTCAATCGGAACACTTTTCTTCGTGACTGTGCCTGTCGAATTATCGTTCTTTGTATTCCTTGGAAAAGGACATTTCCCATTGTTGTTACTGCTCATCATAGTGATCGGGGCCACGGTCGGACATTTCATAAATTACGCTGTTGGAAATGCAGTCGGCAGAAGAGTGCTCAAGATTGTTGTAGACAGAAAGCAGCAGATCACATACACAAAGAACATCAAAAGGCTTGGCATGGTGCTCATCTTCATATTCAATGTCCTCCCGCTCCCAAGCCAAATACTCAGTGTCGTCCTTGGGAGCATAAGATACAAGTTCAGCAGATTCATAGTTATAGTGATAGCAGGGCAGCTTGTGAAATATACTTTCCTGCTTATTGTGATCGAGAATATATTCGGGATATTATGATCATGTCTTCTTCCAGATAGTTCCCTGTGGAGTATCTTCAAGAACAATTCCCTTGGATTTGAGCTCGTCGCGGATCTTGTCTGACATCGCCCAGTCTTTCTTGACTCTTGCTTCGTCTCTCTTCTTGATAAGGACCTCTATACCAGAATCCAGATTCTCATCCCGTTTCATCACACCGATTATCGAATCGAAGTTCTCAAGCGCGGCAATTATATCTTTTGCGTTCGCCTTGCTGATCTTATTTTCCATTAGAAGCGTATTTATCTCTTTTACTAATTCAAACACGGCTCCAAGAGCGGCGCTAATATTCAAGTCGTCATCAAGCGCCTCTTCGAACATCTTTCTAGTCTTCTTTATCTTCGCCTTGAAATCTATCCCTTCTCCGTCTGCCATCCCAAGTTTAGAGATCACATCGTGGAATTTCTCGATGACTTTCTTCGCTCCATTCAGGCTGTCGAACGTGAAATTCAACTGCTGCTTATAATGGATGGAAAGAAGAACATATCTGACAGCCAAGGGATCATGCCCTTTCTCTATCAAATCTCTAAGAGTATAGAAGTTACCAAGAGATTTCGACATCTTCTTGCCGCCGACGATCAAGTGCTCAGAGTGCATCCAGTATCTCACAAAGTCTTTTCCTGTCGCAGCCTCGCTCTGAGCAATCTCGTCTTCGTGATGAGGGAACATGTTGTCGACACCGCCTGTATGGATGTCGATTGTCGAGAATCCATCCGGATCGAATGTCTTTTTCTTAAAAGCATTAGATAGATGTTTCATGCTCATCGCAGAGCATTCAATGTGCCAACCAGGCCTGCCTTTCCCTAGCTCGGTCTCCCAGAAGACATCACCATCATCCTTGCTCCAGTTCTTCCAAAGAGCGAAATCTGCGAGATTGTCTTTCTCATATTCATCATGTTTCACACGTGCGCCTGCTTTGAGGTCATCAGTATTTATATGGGCAAGCTTGCCATAGTCCTTGAACTTCTTTATAGAGAAATAGATGCTCCCATCATCTGCTTTGTATGCGAAACCCTTATCAAGCAGGACTTTTATTATCTGCACCATCTCATCGATATGCTCTGTCGCTTTTGGATAGACTTCTGCTTTCTCGATCCTGAGCTTCGCCAGATCCTCATAGAATGCCTGAATGTACTTTTCTGTGAAGTTTTTCAAAGGAATCTTTTCTTTCTGCGAATCCCGTATCGTCTTGTCATCGACATCTGTCAGATTCATGACCTGTTTCACTGAAAAACCCTTGTAATCAAGATATCTCCTGAGAAGATCCTCAAACATGTATGTCCTTAGATTACCTATGTGCGCGAAATTATAGACTGTCGGCCCGCAGGTGTACATTCTTACTGTCTTTCCTTTGATGGGCTTGAAATCTTCCTTTTTGCGGGTCAGTGTATTGAATATCTTGAAAGCCATTATCAATTCAAGGAGATTCCACTGCTTTTTAAAGATTTAGATAGGAACTTATATAAAGCGCTATTTTTCCCTAAAAGTATCATGCCTAAGAAAGATATAGTGAATTCGATATATGCGAAAGAACGTGTCATCACCGAAAATTCAGACCTCGCAAGGGAACTCAAGAATCAAAGCAGTTTTGGGACGATTCTGGATGATAACACAGTAGAACTATCACTTATCGAAGCTCTCTACCTGATCGAGAAAGGCAGGCTCTCTGTGAAAGAAGGCAAGAACAAAGAGGTCACAAAGGACTCTTTCATAAAGAAAGCCATAAAGAGAGAAGCCAATTTCTGGACAAGATACTGTGTCTTTCGAGATATGCGGAACAGAGGATATGTCGTTAAGACAGCTCTCAAATTCGGTGCGGATTTTCGGGTATATGATAGGGGCGTGAAACCAGGAGAGGATCATGCCAGATGGATTGTGTATCCGGTGAGAGAGACAGAAGGACATACATGGTATGAGTTCGCGGCGAAGAACCGGGTCGCGCATTCCACAAAAAAGCGCCTCCTGATCGGTGTCGTCGATGATGAAGGAGACGTCACATATTACGAGATCAAATGGACAAGGCCTTAAGGCTCTTTTCCATACACTATTTCTGATTGCTGGTTTGCCTGGGCCCTTATCTCAGATTCTGCTCGTCTCGTCTTATATCTTTCTATCATGAATCCAAAAAGGAACAGGACAAGACCGATCAGATCGAATGTCCATGAGAATTCGTAGAACAATCCTTTGAACACAGAGACAAGTATGATCCATCCTCCGATGTATTTTAACAGGAATGTATACTTGTTCCTTTTTGTGTTCTTCCTGACTTCTGCGATATGAAAATCAAGATTGTTCACAAAATCATCATCAAGCTTCTGTTTCTCATGCTCGCGCCCGCTTTTCAGGTCATATTTCTGCTCATGTGTGACTGTAAAGTCCGGATCACTGTGTTTTCCATCCATCATCATTTATCTAGAATCGGTTGTATAAAAGTTTTTTGAAGGATCAGATCTTCTCAGCGACCTATGCATGGAACTCTTCATGCGAGATGCTTTCGATATAGATTGGATATAATAATTATCAAGCTTACTTTTTCTTTGGCTCTGAGAAATCACCTGAGAGGATCATCCCTATGACACAATATACCAGATAGACGACGATTGGGATGAAATACAAGAATATAATCGGTTTCAGCATCAGGTTGATCGCGAGGAATGTCGACGCATAGAGACAGACAGACAACATATCGCGGAATCTTATCCCGAAGCTCACGACTGATGAAAGTATCGACATGATCAATAGGACAAGTATGATTATCAGCAGGCTTTTTAGCAGGAAATAGATATAGCCGAAGATGAAGATACCAGGAAGCGCAAACAATATGGCTGATGCAAGAAAAGCAGTGATCGCTGAACGATTGTCTGCGATATCGCTGATTTCATCGAGCATGATTGTCCCTTCCAATGGATACAAATCCAATATTTTATGCTTGTATTGGATGGAATCAGAATCGACATATACCATTGCATTGCCAGGCATCGCACCTAACGTCTTGTTGATATCGATCACGATATCCGGCTTGAATATATAGGCCGGCTGTGCCATATCAGCATCGATCGATATCTTGAACTTATTGAAATCTGAAAGCCCGCGGTCGATCTCATCAGGCAATTTCAGAAGCGCTGGAAGACTCACAAGAGAGAAGATGAGAAAACCAAAAAACATCACGATAAGGAAATGTTTCAGAGCTTTTGCAAGACCGTCGTCGCACATGTCTTTGTACGAGCCAGGGTTGAAGCTCCTGCCAAAAAAAATCAAAGCTTCTTTCAATCTCTCTTTTTGTTCCATAGGAAAAAAATGGAAATGTAGGTATATAAAGCTTCTGGAGTGATCAAAACATCATATATCGTAATACATTTATATAAGTTAATCATTCAGTATACAAACCAGAGGTGGTCAAAATAAAAGCGATAATATTAGCTGCGGGATATGCTACAAGGCTCTATCCTTTGACACTGGACAAACCAAAACCTTTGCTTCCAGTCGCAGGAAAGCCGATAATGGAATACATACTTGGAAAAGTCTCAGAAGTATCTGATATCGATGAAGTCTATGTGGTCACAAACAACAAGTTCTTCAGTCATTTCCAGAAGTGGTCAGATGGATACGACACACGGCTTGACATCAAAGTGATAAATGATGGTACAATGACAAACGAAGATCGTTTAGGCGCGATAGGTGATATCGATTATGTCATCACATGCGAAAAGATAGATGATAATGTGCTTGTGATCGGTGGAGACAATCTGTTCGAGTTCGATGTGTGTGATATGCACAAGCTATTTGAAGAAAAGAATACTTCTGTCGTCGCTCTGATCGACCTCAAGAGCAAGGATGCAGTAGCGAATAAATTTGGAGTGGTAGAACTTGACAAGAACAAGAAGATCATAGATTTCGAGGAGAAACCTGCAAAACCGAAGAGTTCTCTCGCTGCGACCGCATGCTACCTGTTCTGCAGAGAGGATATAAAAGAGCTACGGCGTTGCATCGAAGAGAACAATAAACCC
Source organism: Candidatus Woesearchaeota archaeon CG11_big_fil_rev_8_21_14_0_20_43_8 (assembly GCA_002762705.1). Classification (GTDB taxonomy): domain Archaea; phylum Nanobdellota; class Nanobdellia; order Woesearchaeales; family CG08-08-20-14; genus CG08-08-20-14. The sequence continues at coordinate 7,474 of PCVE01000059.1, forward strand.
GACAATTCAGGCGACTTCGTGCGTTACCTGACATCTAAAAAAGAAGTGCATGGCTTTGTCTTCACAGAAGGATGGTTCGACATAGGCAGCCACGATGATTACAAAGAAGCGAATGCGGTCTATTCTAAGAAAACATAGCTTTATTTCGTTCCAAAGGGTTTAAATAACATAACCCTCGTTTCATGATCATGCTAAAAGAAATCGCGATACTTGTCGTGCTGACAATGATGCCTGTCCTAGAGCTTCGTTTCAGCATACCAGTAGGTATACTCGGAGGCACGATCAACCTGCCCTTTGGTCATAGTATAAGCGGCATGGGTATGTCATGGCCGTTTGTCTTTGCCATCTGCGTAGTCGCGAATTTCATCATAGGTATCATCATCTATTTTTTCCTGGATAAGATAGTCCACCTTTTTTTGCGATTCAGATGGTTCGCGAGATTCTACCATAAAATACTTGAAAGAGCGCAGAAGAAGATACAGAAGTCAGTCGACAAGTATGGAGAGATCGGAGTCGCCCTGTTCATAGGTGTACCATTGCCAGGAAGCGGAGTCTACACCGGAGCGCTCGGCGCATACGCGATCGGACTTTCGATGAAAAAATTCATAATCGCAGACCTAATAGGCGTAGTCATCGCTGGAATCATAGTAACAATCATGACTGTGGGTGTGCATCTATTATGAAAGAGACACATGAATTCGAAGTCAAACGAAAAGTCTTCCATATGATATTTGGTGTGTCTATCATCGCTGTGATGTATCTGTTCAAAGACATGGGACAATTGTTCCTGCTCACTTTCCTTGCGATGTGCATGGTTGTCTCACACTTATATAACAAAATCCGCCTACCGATCGTCAGATATTTCATCGAAGGATTCGGAAGGCGCGCAGAGACAGATTCATTCCCTGGAAAAGGAGGGATACTTTTCCTTGCTACCGCCTTGGTGCTGTTCACGATAATGCCTATCGAATATGCTGCGGCATCTGTCATGATTCTTGCCCTTGGCGACACATTCGCAAATATTGTCGGCAGATTATTTGGAAAAACGTATATGCCATTTAGCGAAGAGAAAAAACTGGAAGGCACCATGGCTGGGATCATCGCGGCGACTATCGGTGCATCTATATTCGTCCCTGTGCTTATGGCATTCATCGCATCATTCATCGCTATGCTTGTAGAATCAGTGGACACAAATTGGCTCGATGATAATATCACCGTGCCACTTGTAGCAGCTATCGTGCTGTCTTTGATAAGATATCTTTTCTAAAAAAAAAATAAAAATCATGATAGGAGTTTTACCTCCTACCATGTCAACCCCTTTCAAATCCCTCCCCTTAAAAATATGTAGCCTCCCAGAGCCGTAGCTTTATAGCTACAGCAGAATGACCGGGAGGTGTCAGATATGTGCGAAAGAATGAATCCTAGTAATTGTCTATGAAAGAATTGTGTGGTTTCTGTAATTACCATAGAGAGGGGAACCTAAATAGATATATATAGTTTTCGACAGAAAAATTACCCAAACAGTT
>PCVE01000042.1 GCA_002762705.1 Candidatus Woesearchaeota archaeon CG11_big_fil_rev_8_21_14_0_20_43_8
GCGATCTCTTTTAGACCGACTGCGATTATGTCACCTTCGCTATCGATAGCGACACCATTGAACCGCGCGACCACACCAAGATCAAGCGACCAGTTCCAGGTGTGATTACCTGTGCTATTTATCTTCGCGATGAACAGAGCAGGACTGCCAGCAGGATAATGCACCCCGGCCACAATGATGTCGTTGTCTCTATCGACAGCGATGTCATTGATCATATTCGGATTGATATTCCCCGGATCATAAGTCCAGTTCCAGATGAGATTCCCTGAGCTGGCAAGTTTGATCACTCTGATCCGATAGTGATTGTCTGCAGGAAGCTCATCATGCCCCGCAACGATTATATCACCATGGCTGTCGACAGCGACACTAGTCAACCGATCCAGAGACGCAGGTGGAGAACCAGCAGGGTTATCTGTCCAGTTCCACTGATGGTCTGCGGTCGAATTGAATTTAGCTACATGGAACTGCTCATCGCCAGCATTGCAGTAATCATATCCCGCGACGATGATATTGCTGTCACGATCTATCGCGATCGCGTCAAGCACACCGCCGTTTCCACATGGAGCATATGAGATATTCCATCTGAATACGCCATCGTCATCGAGACTCACGATATGCATATCTGATAGCCCATCATGCATGTCTGTCCCTGCGAAATAAGTGTTATCATCTTTGTCAATAGCCACTGAAACAAGCCGGTCTATACCGGTAGCATTCGGATCATATGTCCAGTTCCAATATGTCTGTGGATAGATAAGTAAATCTTTCGAACGATCAGGCTCACTATTTTTTGTGAGATCGATGAAATAACTGTATCCTGCAACATGCGAAAGATTATCTGTGCAATTTATATGGAAACTCACAGATTTGTCATTGACCCAGGTGTCATTCAGATGCGTAGTCGAATTGATCACTGGAGTGAATGGCTTTTCTGTGTCTATCGTGATATTATGACTCACCTCATAAGAACAGATCTCATTGTAGTTGCAAGCCTCTAGCTGCACCCGGTAAGAATGATTATGGGCTAATGAAAGACCACTACGGGTGACTTTTTCAGCGAGCCTGAAATCCGGCGCATCTATCCATGAGAAAAGTGCTTGTGTCTCATTCCATATCCTGTATCTGTAATACACATTGGACGCAAAATCAAAAGCAGACCATCTGGCATGCAGCCTATCGATGATATTTGTGTATAATGAATCCAGGAATATCTGCAGATTCTCAGGAGGTGTCATATCACCGAGCAGCACGAGTTCGATCCTGTCCTGCGCAGTCTTCATATTGCCTGCATTGTCTCTTGCCTGGAACCAGACTGTCTTATTGCCCGCGCCATCTGTAAGCAACCAGGGTTTCCTCGATACGCATGTGCTGAATTCATAATTGGAGAGCTCAAGATAATCTTCTGATACGCTGGACTCATTTTTTTGATATGAGAACAACATGAATTCATCAATAAGTTTGTTCCCATATGAATTCCCTGGGCCAGATCCGATCTCAAAAAATTCGACATCTGATACAGGATAATCTGTTCCGTTGAGTGTCTGATTGACAAGACTTCCATCGATGAAAAGTGCGGCTTCATGCGAACCATTAGTGTAGTTCTTATATGTCACAGAGACATGATGCCATTCTCCATCAAGCCAAGGAAATTGCGGGTTGTATCTTAGTGTAGTATTGCCTGTGCCATTGAACCACCTGAACACCACATCATCATCCTCTAAAAAGATATTGAATACAGAATCACCAACAGTATTATTGGCGACGAACAATGTCTTTGTCGTACTTCCGTCAGGCATATCCGCAAACCAAAGCGAAATAGAACCTTCTGCGCGATTGAATTGCCCTCGGTCATTATCGAAGATCAGACGTTCCGGACTTGGTCTAAGTTTCTGTATAACGAACTGGTCATTACCTGGGCTTCTGTCACTGCCTACGACTGCGATCTCATCATTCTTGTTCACTGCGATGTCATAGAATGAATCGCTTGCTGATATCGAATCGGTGTAATTCCAGATGAATCTTCCCATCGGATCAAGTTTTATCACGTGGAACTGTGGCCAGCCTGGTTCATTGCTGTATCCTGCGCAGAATACATCATCATATTGATCGACATCGACAGCCTGGCAGTAATCCGCGCCTGCCGAAGGATCATATACCCATTCCCACATCTGGCTGCCGCCACTAGAAAGCTTGACTACATGGAAACGGCCGCCTGTGACAGCGACAGTACTAAAGCCACTGACTAGGATATTGTTTCCTGAATCTACTGTGGCACCATACAGTCGATCAGAGAGAGCGCCTGAGTTCGAAGTCCATTCCCATTGGAAAGCACCATCAGGGCCCAGCTTGACCACATGGAACTGGTCATTGCCAGGGACATTGCTGTAACCAGAAACGATCACATAATCCATGTCATCTATCGCGACATGCTCAAGACGATCAGTCCCTACGGATGGATTGCTTGTCCATTCCCAAAGGAAATTCCCGTCCTGATCAAGCTTGACGACATGGAACTGATAATTTCCTAATGCGTTGTCATATCCGGCGACGATGATATTATCCTGGCTGTCTATCGCGACAGACTTCAGATAATCGCCAGAACCAGAAGGATTATACGTCCAGTTCCAGATGAGGTTGCCAAGTGGATCCAATTTGATCACATGGAACTGGATATTACCAGGCACATTGCTCGAGCCTGCAGCGATCACCTGATCATAGCTGTCGACTGCGACATCCTCAAGCACATCTGCGCCAGCGGATGGATTGTATCGATAATTCCATTGCAGATTACCTTTTTTGTCCAGTTTGATGACATTGAAGATAGAATTACCACCAGAGGTCTCCGTCCCTGAAGTAATGATATTTCCCATCCCGTCAAAGGCGATACCACTCAACAAGTCTGTACCGACGCTTGGGTTGGACTGCCAGGTGAAATCAGATTGTGACTTCTCAGAAGCATTGAAACCCTGGCCAAGGACACCTTCGATGAATCGTCTTTCCATCTGCCTGTATCTTGGCCAGATCATGTCTTCACATACATATCCATCAGTGAATGTGCATCGTTGAGTCAATGCTGAAAGATTATAATTTGAATATCTGCATCCATAGATACCATTCGCATCGTTATATTGCAGGTCAAGATCGACACTTCTTCCAGTCACGTTCTTTGTGCCGCCATTTATCTGGATGCTCGCGTTAGGGATAATATTATCTACTGTAACATCAGTCGAGAATATGAAATCATTTCCCCTATTGTCGTCCACATAGACATAGACAGTCTTTTTCATGTCAGAATCATTCGTGTTTATGATCTGTCGGGAATATATCGCATCTGATTTTGAGGAATCAGGATAGAATCCATCATCATATAGACGAAGTTTCACAGGTCCATATCCAAACGCACTCAGATTCACGATAGATCTGAGTCCGATTATGCCAGAACTGAACAATTCGAATCGGATTGCAGACCCATTACGAAACACAGACGGCACCGCAGTCAAAGTACCTGTCGCTGGACTTGCTCCGGCGCAGATAGATGAGATATCGAATGGAGCGAAATAATGATATGGATGATGATACAATTCGCCTTCTGTCAATCTGCCGGCTTCCACTTTACCATTCAATATCAACCCATCACATGGAAAGATCGTGTTCTCGATCACTGAGAACTCGACGACAGAATTGTTTATCTTAGAATTTGACAGGAAAGAATCTTTCATTGAGACATTGTACACAGAAGATGAGATCAATGTGACACTGTCTGCGTTCGATATGTTCATCGTACTAGATGTGAGGAAACAGTTACGTGTATACGCGCCAGACCATGTTAGATTGGTCTGGTTGTCCATTGTTGTGGAAGACAGAGTGCAGTTGCTCGATCTTACCTGGAAAACCATCGCGTTCCCTGCGGAGGAATCACCGCCGATGACAAGCCTGTTCTGGGAATCTATCGCGATCCCTCTTCCAACTTCGGCCGCATTCCAGTCGAATGCTTCCTGCCATATGGAATTGCCGCTTTGATCAAGAGCATACACAAAAGCGCTGTTTCCGACTGTCCCGCTGACATAGATATTAGATGCCGGATCGATAGCGACATATGGGTTGCCGACACCACTCAAAGTCGTGCCCCATAAAAAGACGCCATGGCGGTCATATTTCCGGACATGATAGAGCACATTGTTATAACTTCCAACGACGATGACATTGTCCTGCGGGTCTATCGCCACGTCATTCAGATATGCCGCGACTGGTCCAGGATCGAATGTCTGCTGCCAGACAAAAGCCCCATCCGCATCATATTTACGGATGATGAAATCATCGTTTGCGCCGCCGACAATGACGATATCATCTATGAAATCTACAGCCACGCCATATGCCGCGTCGATACCGCCCGAATCATATGTCGCTATCCAGTCCTGCGTGCTGTCTGGCTGATATTTTATGATATGCATGTCTGTCAAACCATTAACTGATCCTACGACGATGACATTGTTGTGCGAGTCATGGACAACACTATAAGCCCTGTCGACACCGCCAACATTATGACTATCAAACCAGATCAGGTTGCCATCTGTATCAACTTTCAAGGTATAAAAGTCATTCCCGAGATATCCTACGAAGATCACATCATTATCGTAATCCACCGTGACATCGTACGCGTCTCCGACGCCGACGGCAGTATTGTCCCATTGATACGTGCCATTCTCATCATATTTGACCATCCCAAAAAATGGTCCGGCATCCTGCGCCGCGAGAAAGACATTATTATCATCATCCACAGCCACGCCCCTGCCAAGATCCAGGACGCCAGAGCGCCACATGACACGCTGATGATAAGCGCTTGCGCTGATGATCGACAAAAAGAAGACAAATAGGCAAAAAAATACGAAACTATGTGCCTTTATCTTCATATCATCGACCTCTTTTTGATATTCTATAATCTACTATATCTCATTTCTTAAAGAGGTTATATATACTTTATGGTAGAAACGTCCGTCAAGCCTATCGATGAGATACTTGATCTATTCTTTCTGCAGGGCACACTGGCCATCAAGACCAGAGTGCGTCTCTTGGTAATACCACAATCAATCTGCTGTCAACCAGCGAGTCTTGGTGGGGTCATGGTTCTGTGGCAAACAATAGTTCGGACCGCAAGCGGTCGGAACTCTGCAGATGAGAATTTTTCATATGATCAATCATCTTATTCACGATTTATATCTGAATCAGGCAGAAAGCAACATTTAAATACTAGTTTTCTGATAGGTAGAAACATCGGAGGAGGTCTCATGAAACAGAGAAAGGCGATAATAGCGATTCTTGTTATGGTGTTCCTTATATGTATAGGTTCCACCATGGCCGCGAAGATCGTCCAGGTGTCTCACAATAATATCAAGGCAGAGGTCCTGCCTGGTGAAGTAGGACAGTATGAGATTTCGATAAAGAATGGTCAGGACATCGATGATACATTCTATATCTCTGTCGACGACATGAGATTTGCTCTTACACTTCTGCCGATAACTGATTTCACTGGCGGGATGAAAGCGAAGGCTGGCGAGACTGTGAAATCCATGATGTATCTTGTGCCATCTGACAAACTACGTATAGGGGAATATAATATACGCGTCGTCGCGCTCTCAAAGAAGACAAATGCAGTTTATAGTGATATATTAAGCATCTATGTCGCGCCAAAACCAGTCGAGAAAGTGGTCATTCCTGATGTGACGACAACAGTCTCTATCAATCCTAAGATCGACCCAAGGATTCCTCTTGATATCGAAGTATCTGTGCAGAACAACAATGCGCTTGACCTTGGTAATGTGCTTGTGGAAGCGAAAAGCGGCCTGTTCAGCAAACAAGGCACGATATCTCTTGGTTCGAATGGCAGCGATTCCATCTCATTCAAGATAAATCTTGACAAGAACCAGATGCCAAGGACAGACCTTCTGGTGGTCTCGGTCTCAAAGGACAATCGGTTCATCGATTTCCAGCAAAAAGATATAGAGATCATGGAATTGAAGATACCATTCAATAAAGGTTTCTCAGAAGAGAATAGTTTTCTAAAGACAAAAAAGACGATATCTATCGAGAATAATGGCAATGTCAAGATGACTGAGACGATAAAAGAGCAGATGCCATTCTATAGACGCTGGTTCACAAAATCAACACCTGATTATATGACCGAAAAAGATAGCGGCAAAAAATATATGACTTATGCTGTGACGCTTGAACCAAAAGAAAAAAAACAGATAATCATCACGACAAGCTATAGGATGCTCCTTTTGTTTGCAGTGCTTGCGATCATTGGGATAATAATCTATTATTCATCAAGAAGCCCGCTTGTTGTGTTGAAACGAGCCCAGATCATCCAGAAAAAAGAAGGCGGTATCTCTAGACTTAAAATATTCCTGCACATCAAGAACAGGACAAAACATGTGTTTGATGATGTGAGGGTAGTCGATAAGGTCCAGAAGATCGCGAAACTCATCAAAGAGGAAGAACATATAGGCACAGTGAAACCTAACCGAGTTGTTCAGAAGAAGAATGAAGCACTTATCGAATGGAAGATACCTAAGCTTGAGGGTGGTGAAGAGAGGATAATCATCTACAAAGTCGAATCTCGTCTGAGCATCCTTGGTGATTTCAAGCTACGAAAAGCCCTTGTCGAATATAGTAAAGACAATGTAAGAGGAAAGACATATTCGAATGAATTCTATGTCGAGATGTGAGATAAGTATTGCGATATGGTTGTCTTATTCTGTTTGTGATTAGTAATGTTGCTTACTTGGGTGTGAGTCCTGGCTATTGCGATATGGTTGTCTTGGTCTGTTCGCTTTTAACGGGATTGTTCATTTAGGTGTGAGGTATGAGCAAAGAGCTGTGAACCCATAGCTCGTAGCCCACACCTAAATAGACAACCCACAGATCACAGATAAAATAGAACAGCACATACGCAATGCTTATCCCATCGCAACATCCAAAGAAACCTTTAAATATCCAGTTTTGCACCTGACCTTGAAAATGACACAAGACGATCTTAAAAACAAAGAGATGCCACAGAACTATGATTTCGCAGAAGCGGAAAAAAAGTGGCAGAGATACTGGGAAGAGAATGACATATACAAATTCGATCCGGCAGGAGACGGCGAGATATACTCTGTCGACACGCCACCGCCAACAGTATCAGGGAACATGCATCTTGGGCATGCATTTAGTTATTCTCAGGAAGATTTTGTCGTGAGATTCCAAAGGATGCTTGGAAAGCGGGTCTTCTATCCATTCGGGACAGATGATAATGGCCTTCCGACTGAACGATTAGTCGAGAAACTTAAGAAAGTCAAATCGACACGCATGACACGGCCGGAATTCGTGAAGCTTTGCCATGAGACCATCACTGAGATAAAGCCGGATTTCATCCAAGACTGGAAAGATATCGGGATGAGCTGCGATTTTAAGAACACCACTTATTCGACGATCGATCCGCATTGCATAAAGACAGCGCAGAGATCGCTTCTTGATCTATACAAAAAAGGGTTGATTGTGAGACAGGCTGCGCCTAGCATGTGGTGTGTCAATTGTCAGACCGCTATCGCACAGGCAGAGCTTGAAGATGCTGATCTTAATTCCACATTCAATGATGTCACCTTCAGGATTGTCGAGAGCAAAGAAGAGATCACTATCGCTACGACAAGACCAGAGCTTCTCGCTGCATGTGTATGCGTGTTTGTACATCCGACAGACAAGAGATATCATCATCTCATCGGAAAGACCGCAATGGTTCCATTATTCCACCAGGAAGTACCTATCTTCGCTGATGAATCAGCAGATCCAGAGAAAGGATCCGGCATCCTGATGATCTGCTCTTATGGAGACAGGTTCGATGTCGATGCAATAAACCGGAAAAGATTGGATCCTCGTGTCTGCATAACAAGACAGGGACTTATGAATGAGAACGCGGGAAAATACGAAGGCATGAAAATAGTCGATGCAAGAAAAGCGATACTCGCTGATCTTGAAGACGCAGGCCTTCTCACTTCGAAGAAGCAGATCACTCACGTCGTGAATGTGCATGACAAATGCGGCACTGCGATTGAGTTCCTTGCGACAGAGCAATGGTTTATCAAGATCCTTGAACACAAACAGCAATTGCTGGAATCAGGGAATTCTATCAACTGGTATCCAAAGTCCATGAAAGCGCGATACGACAACTGGGTACAGAATCTCAATTGGGATTGGTGTATCTCCAGGCAGAGACATTTTGGCGTTCCATTCCCGTTCTGGTTCTCGAAAAAGACAGGAGAAGTTATCCTGGCTGATGAATCACAGCTTCCTGTGGATCCCATCTCAGATATCCCAAAGACACTTCCTGATGGACACATGATCGAAGATATAGAACCAGAAAATGATGTGATGGATACTTGGGCGACAAGCAGCGTCTCACCGCAAATCACGACAAATTGGGTTGATAACAAAGAGAATGCATTGAGTTTCAAAGATATGTATCCTATGACCATGCGGCCACAGGCACATGATATCATCAGGACATGGGCCTTCTATACGATTGTCAAGGGGATGTATCATCATGATATGTCTCCGTGGAAGGATATAGTGATATCTGGACATGTTCTTGATCCAAAAGGCAACAAGATGAGCAAATCAAAAGGGAACGCTATCAATCCGCGAAGCGTCCTTGAGAAATTCGGATCGGATGCACTTCGTTTCTGGGCAGCAGGGTCGAAACTCGGAGACGACCTGCCATTCCTTGAGAAGGATCTTGTGACTGGACGAAAGATGGTGACAAAGCTCTGGAACGCAT
>PCVE01000019.1:0-8923 GCA_002762705.1 Candidatus Woesearchaeota archaeon CG11_big_fil_rev_8_21_14_0_20_43_8
TGCGCTGAAAGAAGCACGCCAGTCATTACGATCAAAGATATTCAAGAGCACTATATTGTCCTTCCAAAGCTTCGAAAGAGATGAAGTCGAGCAGAAGAACCACACATATCTCACTGCCGAATGGCTAAGGCCGCGCATCCGTCAACTCGAAGACAAGGAGAACAAGGAGATAAAAGCCCAGAACACCATGATGAAGAAGAACAAGGACAAGATAGGCAAGCTTAGTTTCAGGAAAAATTCGGATAAAGCCAAAAGGATATTGAAACGAGTCTTCACAAAGAAAAAGGTCGCGAAAGTGACTATAGAGATGAAGACGATTGCAAGACGGATAAAACAGTTCCAAAAAGAAAATTATCTTATCAAAAAGCGTATAAAAAAGATCAAGGAATTATATGGAAAAAGACGACAGGCGCTACGTGATCAAGCGTTCCTCAGATCACATTCCAGCGTGAGGCAAAGATCGTACAACCCAAAAAGAGATGATCTTATCGTCCATACAACAATACTTCTTGTGCCTAAAAGAGGAAGCGAGATCTGATCCCCCTAGAGACCCATATAATCCATACCTAAATCTTATATACCTGCCACCCATGAAGATACCCGGTGGTCTGAAAAGATGGCAAGACTTAACATATCAAGGACTATGTCCACACAGCATCCAGATAATGTCAATAATCCTTTCTTTGCAGATTCTCCCATAATCGGTGGAGACGACGAGATAAAAGAGGCATTCTATGCGTTCTCGCATCTCCAGTCAAAAGAGCAACTATGGGATATCGAAGGAAAAGAAGTCGATAACTATGTCGTCAAGAAACTTCTTTCCAGATATGAACCATATTTCTCAAAGAATCGTCTCGGAAAAGATATCTTCCTGACCGTTCGTGTGCCAAATCCTGATGAAGAGAAAAATGAATCCAAGATAATGCTTGAAGCGCTTGAGTCCATCCCAAGAAGCTTCGACATATCAAAAGCAGTCTATGGCGATGACGTGGCTCCGATCTTTGAGATCGCTGTGCCCATGATAAGCAACGCAAAGCAAGTCACGCGTGTGCATAAATTCTATAATGAACATATAATCGGAAGAGCGAAGAAAAGCCTCCTTCCAGGCGACATATCTATCGGAGAATGGTTTGGCGGGTTCTATCCAGAGAACATATCTGTGATACCTCTCATCGAAGACATCGAACATATACTCGAAGCGCACAACATCGTCAGAAAACATCTTGAGAATATCAAGACACCTGAATATCAACGTGTCTGGCTCGCAAGAAGCGATCCGGCTCTCAACTATGGTTCCATAGCAGCAGTGCTCGCGAACAAGATAGCGGCGCAGAACTTGCATCACCTAAGTGATAATATATCAGTTGAACTTCCTACGATACTCGGTTGCGGTTCAGCGCCATTCAGGGGAAATTTCAAGCCGACAAATGCCATTTCGAATGGTCTCAAAGGATTTCCAAGCATCCAGACATTCACGATACAATCAGCATACAAATATGATTATCCAGAAAAAGAGGTGAGGACAAGCATAGAAGAACTAAACGACACAAAAAGAGGGAGACCGACACAGATAGATGAAGCGCAGGCAAAAGCGATCATAACAAAGACATCGCTGCTTTACAAGAAGCAAGTGGCACTCCTTGCGCCGTTGATAAATAAATTTTCAGTCCACATACCGAAGAGAAGAAAAAGAAAACTACACATCGGACTCTTCGGTTATTCACGCGCATCAGACGGAGTGAAGCTCCCACGAGCGATCACATTCTGCGCAGTCCTCTATTCACTCGGCCTGCCCCCTGAACTTCTTGGCCTCTCGACAGCATCGGAGAAAGAGCTTGATTTCATAAGGGATGTCTCGCCTAGTTTCAATCAGGACATGACAGATTCACTTCAATTCCTGAACCGCGAGAATCTTTCGTTCTTTCCTCCTGAGATTGTCAAAGACATCGAGAGACTGACCGCACAGTTCGATCCATCGATCGACCGCGCTCATCAGAAGATCACATCAATCATACTCGAAGATTACAAGAAGAATAACACAGTAGCATTGTCAGAAAATATATCAAGAGCGGCGTCTATCAGAGGTTTTCTTGGTTAGGCGAATCATTTCCCTTGCTGTATCTTTTTCCGGATAAGGTCAGTGACCAGCTCAATCTTCTCCTGATCTCCGTCAGAATTATATTGAGCTTCTGCTGCAGGCTCTTTTGTCGATGCCTTCTTTTGCATAAGCCCTACAAAGCTTTTGAACTGATTCCTATTGTTCTCGCTTACCATGCCTACCATATAGCACATTCAAATATATAAATTTAATGATACACTTCGCAGACATATGCATTTCGGTTTTCCCTGATTGTCACATTCACAGAAATATCGGCACATTTGGCATTATAGTGCGCATAGCGTTCGAATCATCGAGAATCTCCCTGCAGATGGAATTATATCCAGCTATCGATGTATTGTTCTTGTTGTACCCTATCTTCGCCATTATATTGACAAAATCAGGGTTCTTCTTGCTTACGGTGACAAGCGATCTGTGATATCCCAATTTAAGGATATCCCTAAGCCTTTCCTGATTTAGCAGTTTATCCTCTTCATCTATATGCTGGACAATCAAAGAATCCTCCGCTTTTGGCAGATAAAGACTGAGATTATCTATTGCCATGGCTTCCTGTTTCTGCCGGAATTTCACCTTCAGAGCAGCATCCAAAGCATCTGGAGCGAATCTTTGCTTTGTCTGGACCATGAGCTTATCTACTTTTCTCTTTGTATAGAAATCAAATAGGTCTTGATACAGCCGATCTTTATCACTTTTTGATCCATCATAGATCGCTTTGTATTCTTTGAGCGCAGATGATGTATTTATCATCTCTTTTGGGTCGTGGTTCGATATCCTGTCGATTATCTTTATCAGGATAGTCAATCGATCAAGCTCTTCTGTCTTCTTCCGTATCCGGAATATCCCATCCATATAATCGATGTAACGCCCTTTAAGATGGGTCACACGATCTACGATTGTGCATGTATGCTTCCCTTTCCTGCCTGCCTTCTTTAGAAGCGATGCAAGCGTCTTCTTGCCTTTCGCATTGCCATCCACTATTATGCCTTTCACATCTTCTATAGTATCATGAAGCCAGCATGCCGCAAGACCAGTCTCTTTGAATGAAGAATCCAAAAGAACATAATCCGCTGCTTTGAAGACCTGCTCTGGATGGGTGATATATGGCTGACCATTCTCCCTTATTTGCCCAGCATGGAGCTTCGCTGCGAGCGCTTTTGCATATTCGACAAAATCATCTCCGTCTTTGAATGCTTGCACCATGAGTCCAGACATCGTATCTCAAGGGTTATAGGCTCTCTTTTTATTATTAACGGTCATGAAATGACTATTTTTCGGGCGCTGTCCAGAAAGTCACACAATCAGATGATTCCAAACAATCTGTCATAAAAAGGAATGGCAACTTCGCAAAGCGAAGTTGAATTTTCTGAAAGCAAATTCAGAGGTTCAGGATGGATTTCTGGGGATAATCTCAATGAACCTGAACAGTACCAATTTTCCGAAGGATTTATATATTATTAATACTTTTTTAATAAATATATAAAATATTAATTTCGCCAACAAACGCCAAACAAACCACATAGAAGCATACAATGGTGGAGGTACGGAAGATTATAAAATTGGGAGACTCGACGCTATGCGTCTCTCTCCCAAAATTTTGGACAGAACAATTCCATCTTTCTAAAGGCGATCATCTGAATATCGATGCAGATTCTTCTGGAAACATCATATTGACACCGACATCCGGTACATTAGAACCAGAAAAGAAAATTATGAAAATAGATATCGACAATATGACTAAGAATGAATTATATGGCTCGATAAATAGATCTTACATAGACGGAGCATATGAGATCATCTTTGAAGGGGATACCAAACAAAAGGTCAGAGACATAAGAGATATCCTCACTTGGTTTGTCTCGCTTGAATTAGTGAAATCATCAAAAGACCACATGGTCTCACGAGTCTTTCTTGACAATTCAGAGATATCGATAATGAACCTCACAAAAGAGATCGATACGATCCTGGCAAACCTATTTTCACGGGCAACCGATTCTTTCAAGACAGATGATGTATCACCTGATGCCTTTCAAAGCACAATCGAAGTGAAAAAACTAGCAAAACTCGCGTTCAGATCAATAAATTGGCAGGTCAAGAATTATCATTCTCTTAGAAAAAAAGAGTATTCTATACAGCAATTGACCATCATCTGGCAGCTTATCGAGAACCAGTTACAGATAGCTGAATCTTTAGATGTGCTTGGGACTGAACTGATTGATTCAGCATCTTTTAGGAAAACAAAAAATAAAGATAAAAAAAGACTCTTAGAACATCTTATGCTTCTTGGGACAATCTTCAAACGATCCACCGACCGAGATAGTGGTCTGCACAAAGATATTGAATCACTTGATCAGGAACTTGCTTTAGATCCAGAAGTTGCACAGGATCAGACCATATGCCATTTTTTTGACAATTATAGGAGTATCTTAAAAATTATACGGCGCATGATGGAACAGACTATGCTTCTTTGAATCATTCGGGTTGGATGACCTTCAGGCTGACTTTAATGAATTCTTCCAAAGTACTTGACGCTACAAATATTTTGCCTTTGTAATGTCCGATCGCTGCACCAGCATCCACACTGAATACCCAGATAGTCCTGATATCCTGATTGTTGTCCACGATCAGGTTTGAGTTTGCAAGCTTGATGATCTTAGATATCTCGCCATCGAGCGATACCTTGAGGAATTGCTGCTGCCCAGTATAGTTCTTGAATTCGATTGCGGTCTGGAATGATTCACCCAGATGGATCATTCCAGATATGAAAGTTGGCAAGATCTGGAACTTACTTTTTTTCTTTGCGTTCATGTATGAGAATCCAGTCATGATGACTGCAAGCAGCAGTATGATGAGCAAAGGAAATCTCGCATAAAAGAGAAAGCCCTTTTTGCGCAGCACAAAGAACTGTACTGTATCGGCCCGGATGATAGAACCACTTTCTGTCGTGTAATATGCCTCTGCTTTGATAAGATATCTCTTCGGCTCAGTGTTTTCGGTAGTCTTTAGCGATTTGCTCGCTTTATGGATGCCTGAAAAAGTCTCGACTTCTGAATATTCAAACAGGCTTAGGTTTGTGAATGGATCAAATATCCTTATCATTGTCAGCACATCTGATTCCACTGCGACAGGACCGACCACATAATCGATTATGCCTTCCTGGCCGACAAAGACACTTTCCGCAGTGATAGCTATACTAAATGGATTGTCGGTTGCCAGTAAATTTATCTTGATATTCGCTGACACTTTTTTTCCGTTCGATTCAAATACCAGGGTACCAGTATAAGTCCCAGGATTCATAGTATTTGGCGCAGC
The DNA here is from genome assembly GCA_002762705.1 of Candidatus Woesearchaeota archaeon CG11_big_fil_rev_8_21_14_0_20_43_8. Lineage (GTDB taxonomy): Archaea > Nanobdellota > Nanobdellia > Woesearchaeales > CG08-08-20-14 > CG08-08-20-14. The sequence continues at coordinate 5,429 of PCVE01000019.1, forward strand.
GATTGCGAATTTGAGCTGTTTTTTCCCAAATCCTTTTATTATGAATGATTCTTCATTTAATATGACAAAATTCTTAGCATCGCCAGTCACGCTCACCTTTACATCCATCGCATCTTTGTTCGTGCTCAAGAGATTGATAGAATCGACAAGATATTCACCTTGCAACATGGTATATTCAAGATTCTGCCGATCAAACAAGATATCTGCGTATTGTGTCTTTGTGAAATTGGGCAGTTCGATAAAAAAATTATCATCGTCTAAAAAGAATTGATCTTCGACGTTGCCATCAGCCTCATCCTCTCGTCTCTCGATATCGATCGATGTCCCACTTCCTCCACCGCCACCGCCGCCAGGCTCATTCGCTGAACAATCGAGTTGGATACCATCGCAATCGTCGTCTATCCCGTTCCCACATATCTCGATCATACCTGGATTTATCAGATCAGAATAATCATTGCAGTCCGTTCCGGTTGGACATTGCACATCATCAAAATAACCATCTCCATCCCTATCAGCGCAAGCGACAGTCAGGTTCACTGTCGCAGTACCCTGATTTGATGTAGAAGCGAATCCAGTCACATCATCGATATAGTGAGTCCTATATGTGAAGAAAGACATCATCACTACATATATCCCAAATATCAATCCGAAAATGTTCCTGTTCAATCTATCTTTCCCTCATCTCAATTTGTGTGCGATCATCCACAAGACACCATCATACTTCCCATACGACGTATTTTTGGGGACATTAGCTGCGATTGTCAGGTTGATCTTTTCACCAGGCATTAGCTGAAAATTATTCTTGGAATAACTCATCCAATCAGCCATCTCACCAGTCGCACGAAATTCGATCACATGCGGTTTTTCATCACCATCGATCGTTATCTCACGTATACCGCCTGAACCAGGTGGGACAGTGCCAAAATATAAGGCGTCTGTATCGACATTAAGTCCATATATACCATCGACCGTTATGTGCATGTCCATTTTCCGTGTCGAATCTATCGACATACCAGACATCATGACAAAAGTCAATGCCGAAATGACCACACTCACACCTGCGATCAGCAATAGAGCATATTTCAATCTCATTTTTTCATCAATTCCTCAAGACGGTCCAATGAACCTTCGACATCAGATGACACAACCGTATTTGGTTGCGTCTGTTGAATATGTTGCGTCTGTTGTGCCGGTTGAATCTGCTGCGTTGCATTAATCTGTGACACTTGTTGTATCTGCTGTGTCTGTTGTATCTGTTGTATCGGTTGTGTCTGCTGAATCGGTTGGTCCAATGGATAGATATTAGATTGCATTGTCGGTTTTTCATAGGTCGATCTCTTCAGATCATCATCCCTTTTCCTTGACATGAGCAGGAATATGAACAGGTTGACGAGAAGGACGATCATGATCAACAATAACAGATTTGTGCCAGTGAAAAGGCCATACACCAACGTGTTCAGTCTTGGTCCATCACTCACTTTTTCACCATCCAACGTGAACTTCACTATCTTCTCGACTGTTTTCGACGCATAATGGACTACGATATGAGCAGTATATTCACCTGCAGTGAGATACCCTGAATCCAAGTAAGCCTTCAATGTGGCTTTGCCACGTGGACCTATATTTTCGGAGGTAGATTTCGATTGTCCGACATTGAATCCAGTAGAATTCGAGAAATCAATTTGTGCAAATACATTGCTTATCTCAGCGTTCCATAATGACTGAAGAGCGATATCAAACATGACGACGTCTCTATGGGATGTATTGACCAAGACATCATTGATCTTGATTATCAAGTCACCAACTAAGAACATCCCCTTGCTTGTCGCAGGGTTATCTCCACCATATTCGATCTCTGCGACAGCAGTATAAAACGAAGGCAATGCGTTTTCAGTCTCCCAATACCCGTATAATTGCCCTTCACCGCCGCTTGCAAGTGAAGTCACGCCAGTAGAGACAGTCAATACCAGATTACCGCTGGCATCCAATATCTTGATCTTGCCAGAGATATCTTTAAGATAATCTGTCCCATAATTTTTCGCGTCAAGCACGAAATAGACAATCTCACCGGCATTGACATTCTCGATCGGCCGGAATGCGGCTTCAAGATATTTTCCGGGCCGTGGCAATTTAAGATTCACAATCATCCCGATCGCGGCATATGCGCCAGTTGTCCCTTTTGCCTTGAACTCTTCTGCAGGTGGCAGGAGTTCAATGCGTATATCACCGTTCATGCTTGTCTTTGAACCAAATTCTTCTGGAACCTTTATTGTATAACGAATCGTCGTGCCTGGACCTCCAGCAGGCAATTTGACAGAATCCTGTTCGAATTCGACCCATTCCGCGAAATCACCATATGCGGCGATCTTGGCTACACTGGCATAAGGCTCCGCATAGATTATTGTTGTTGAGTCTCTGATTGTATCTCCTGGTTTCATGAAATAGCTCTTCTTGACAGGTGTTATACCGATAGAAGATCCAGCATATGCCACAGAGACACAAATAATCAAGAGAACTATGATTATTGGAACTTGATATCCCCAATTCCTCATACCTATATAATTCTAGTTAATCTTATTTAAACTTTACTCCAGACAAAGAAACCGCGTCGAGCCTTAAGACCTTCATCTATCAGATTCTGGAGGCATCTCATCACTTCGTGATTCATATGCAAAAGCTGTCCCGACCCTTGATCTGACTGAACTTGGGTCATTTCTGCTGGCATCTCGGCAGAAATATCTACTGCCAAAGACTGATCCTGAAATTCCATTGGTCTCCCAACAAAGATATGTATCTTGCTTGGAAAAGGTATCCAATTGACTGTCAGAGGAACAACTTTCACCAGGCCCCATATCTTCAAAGCCAATGCCGCTGAACTGTATCTTTCGCTCAGTTTACCAAGACCGAATTTAGCGATCGGATCAAAGATGTCTTTTACTTCAGCCAAAGTGAGATGTGTCTCTTCTGCACCTATGATCGCGATAGGTATTATCGGCTTCTTCGCAGCAAGAGATACCCGTAGATACCCGTAGTTACCATTTGCGAAACCACCGACAGGTCGGACTTCATACCGATGATAGAAAGGTTTACATGCATCTTTGATACCGCCAGGGAATGTCATCAGAAGATTATCTTTAAGCAATAAATCTGTCGCGATGTCTCTATCAGCGACAACACCGCCAAGGGTCTTGACCAGATCAGAGGATTCAAATAATCTATGGGCCATCCCATAGCAGGTCCTGCCAATCGATTCATAGATTTTCATGGCAAGACTCAGCCCATCCCACGGAAGCACATTGGAGTGATTCGCGACAAGAACAGCACCACCACTTTTTGGGATGTTCTCAACGCCATGTATCTCGGGCCGGAAATACAGTTTTCCAAGCTTGTAATAAAAAGTCTTCTCAAGCTCTCCATACCATTTTGAAAGATCATCTTCAGTCAAAAAAGACGCATCGATCTTTGATTTATAACCTGTGCCTTTGAACATCTCAA
>PCVE01000019.1:8961-12742 GCA_002762705.1 Candidatus Woesearchaeota archaeon CG11_big_fil_rev_8_21_14_0_20_43_8
ATCAAAAAAAATAAAAAATCTGATCTAACCAAGCATCTCAGTTAGGATGCCGTCAAACACTGAGAATGGCAATGCTCCGCTCAGTATCATATCATCCACAAAGAAGGCCGGAGTCCCTGATACGCCATATTCGACACCATCTTGGAAATCAGCCTTCACTTCTGAAGCGGAATCTCCATTGTCAAGACAGGAATCGAATTTCGATGTGTCTAATCCAAGATCTTTCGCATAACCTTTCAATGAAGGCACATCAAGATTCTTCTGGTTGCTAAAAAGCGTTTCATGCATCTCCCAGTATTTGCCCTGATCGCCCGCGCATTCTGCCGCTTCTGCCGCTTTCTGAGCATCCTGGTGGAAGCTTAGTGGAAAATCACGGAAGACATATCGTACTTTTCCAGTATCGATATATTTGGCCTTTATCTGTGGAAATGTCTCAGTAGAATATTTTCCGCAATATGGACATTCATAATCCGCAAATTCAATTATTGTTATCTTGGCACTGCTGCTCCCTAAGACAGCATCATCATCCACTTCAGGCATCTCAATTAGCTTTACACCGACACCAGATGCTGGATTCAGAAGATATTTACCGTCTTTTGTTATGAAAGCATCTTTGACAAGATTGAAATTAGTCGCCTTTGCGAGATTAGGTCCAAATACATATGCAGGGATGCTTTTCAATCCGAACTCAGATATCAATGCTTTTCCTTCTGCAGAATCGTATTGCACTTCTGTGACCTTAGAGCTCATGAAAAACTTGTCCTTTGTCACTGCGATAACTCTAGAAGTATCACAGTAGATGCAATCATCATCAGTAATCACAGTCATTGCTATTGGCGCATCGTTTGTGCTATCTCCGATCTCTGGTTCACCTGCTGTCTCGGCATCTGCCCCAGCTGACACATCTTTGCCTTCCAAGATAGCATCGATTATAGATTTGAAATTCTCATAAGGCTGAGCCCCGACAATCGAATTTCCATTTATGAAGAATGCCGGTGTTCCGCTGACACCATACTTCTGGCCATCAGCCATATCTTTGGCAATCTCTGCTGCATTCTTACCAGAATCAAGGCATGAATCGAATGTCGCAGTATCAAGACCCAGTGATTTAGCATATCCCTTTAGATCACTGACTGAAAGCGCGCCTTGATTGCTGAACAACTTGTCATGCATCTCCCAGTATTTGCCCTGGTCGCCTGCACACTCTGCTGCCTCTGCAGCTTTCTCCGCATACTGATGGAAACCAAGCGGGAAATCACGGAACACTATCTTGACTTTTCCAGATTTCACATAATTCGTCTTGATCTTCGCGACAGCGTCATTTGCGGCCCTTCCACAATAAGGACATTCGAAATCACTGAATTCGATTATTGTTATAGGAGCATTTGGATCGCCAAGAACCGCGTCATCATCCATCATCTCGATGTTTTTAGCCACCACTTCGGCAGGGATGTTATAATTGCCGGCTGACGCAGTTGAACTTCCAAGGCTTGTCCCGACTGATGTGGATGAGGTTATATCCTGCTTGTTCCCACCGAAGATGAGACCAATAAGGACGAAGACGATTATCACAGATGCTGCGATGCTGAGCGCGCATTTCCAAGGTGATAGAGCAGATTTCTTCACTGCCTGCACTGGTCTCTTGGTCTCGTGTGTTGTCTTCTTCTGAGAATCATTTTTTTTCACACTTTTCTGTTTAGTAGACCTCTTTTTGGTAGAAACTCTTTTTTTCTTTGACATGACTAAGTCACCCCCATATTATAATGATAGAATAAAAAAACCGTCAAGCATAATATATAAATTTATGGCTTTTTCATGTGCAAGATGACTGTTTTCCCACCCATATATGGACGAAGCACTTTTGGTATAGTGACAGTCCCATCCTGATTCTGATAGTTCTCAAGTATCGCAACAAGAACTCTTGAGGTGGCTATCGCGGTATTATTCAATGTGTGGAGCACTCTTTTGTCTCCACCTTCTTTTCCGCATTTTATATTTAGACGTCTTGCTTGATAATCTGTGCAATTTGATGCTGAGCATGCCTCTTTATATCCGTTCTGCCTTGGCATCCAGACTTCAAGATCATATTTTTTAGCGGCTACTATGCCAAGATCACCTGTGCAGATGTTGACGATCCGATATGGAAGCTCAAGCGCCTTGAACAGGTCTTCTGAATTAGCAAGTATCTCTTCATGCAATCGCCAGGAATCTTCTGGTCGACATAAGATAATCTGCTCCACTTTGTTGAATTGATGAGTCCTAAACAGGCCTTTTGTATCGATCCCCCTGCTACCCACTTCTTTTCTGAAACACATGCTATATCCGACAAGCTTGATGGGCAGTTCCGTTTCATCGATAGTCTCATCCATATATTGCGCCACAAGAGGATGTTCGCTTGTCGCAATCATGTATCTGTCCTCTCCTTCGATTTTATACATCACATTCTCGAAATCAGAGAGATCTGTGACGCCTTCGTATGGCTTTCGTTCCATCATGAGAGGTGGTTCTGTGAACAAGTATCCTCTCGCAGCCATGAAATCAATCGTGAAACGAAGAAGTGATTGGTTCAGGAACGCAAGGTCGCCTTTTAGGAAATAGAAACCATGACCTGCGATCTTTGTCGCACGCTCGAAGTCCCCTGCACCCAGGTCTTCGATAAGCTGGACGTGATTCTTGAGCTGGAAATCAGGCGCACGCGGTGCGCCCTCTTTTCTTATCTCCTGATTCTCTGAGTCATCTTTCCCATACGGCACAGATTCATGCATGAGATTTGGTATCCGTTTTAAAAGAACATCGATCTCAGCTTTCAGAGTCGCGACTCTCTCTTCTTCAACCTTGACTTTGTCTGGAAGTTCCTGCATCTCTTTGACTTTGTCCTTGATGTCTTTTCCTTCTTTCTTCATCGCAGCAATTTCTCGTGTGATCTTGTTCCTTTCCTGCTGCAACAGCTGAAGCTTATATTTTGAGTCACGCCATTCTGCGTCTTTTTTGAAAAGTCCATCAACTAAAGCGAGTTTCTCTGGATCTTTTCTTCTTGCTAGATTCTCTTTGACCATATCTGGTTTTTCTCTTATGAGATTTATATCAAGCATTTTATCACCATATATCCTTGTTTTTGGTTATTGGTGTCTAGTTGTCTGGGATTACATAAAAAGGTTACGGGAGAAAATCCGGTCGGCAGGTAATACCAGTTAAATACGATACTTTGACCCTTTTTTGACCAGTGACTAAATAAGATTTATTAATCGGCATGTATTACCTGGGCCATGGGTTCCGACAAACGGAAAAAAGCGTCCATCATCTCATCGACACATTGGGACAGGGAATGGTATAGGACTTTTGAAGAATTCCAAAAAAAACTTTCTGAAGAATTCTTTCCAGAACTTATCGACCTTCTGGAAAACACTGATTATCGATGTTTCACTCTTGATGGACAGACGATCATGCTTGAGGATTATCTTGATAGCATCCAAGATGAACCCAAAAAAGACCAGCAGAGAAGACGCCTGACTGATCTTGTGACAACAGGAAAGATCGAGGTCGGTCCGTTCTATGTGCAGCCAGATTCACTCCTCATAAGCGGAGAGTCGAATATAAAGAACCTTGAGCTTGGGATGGCGCAGGCAAAGAAATGGGGACAGACAGGAGATTTTTCGGGCTATGTCCCCGATTCATTCGGACATCATTCCCAGATGGCACAGATCCTCGATGGATTTGGGATAGACTCTTTTATCTTCTGGAGAGGCATCGAAGACTCTGATACCAGAAAAAGCGAGTTTCG
>PCVE01000019.1:12814-13099 GCA_002762705.1 Candidatus Woesearchaeota archaeon CG11_big_fil_rev_8_21_14_0_20_43_8
CATATTTGTAAGGGTGCATGTCCTTCCTGTTCCTGCTTATGATTCCCTTGCTGTCGCAGACAATCAGGTTCTTGACAGGCTTGTATGACGGGTCATCAACATTAACCCCGAGGAGGATTTTGCTGACCGCAACCCCCGCGGCGCCCGCCCCCGATACCGCAACCGTCATTTCACCCATGCTCTTGCCCGCGACCTTCGCGGAGTTTATCATCGCGGCCATCACAACAACAGCAGTTCCATGTTGGTCGTCGTGCATAACCGGTATTCCGATGTCCTGCAAAGCAT
>PCVE01000088.1 GCA_002762705.1 Candidatus Woesearchaeota archaeon CG11_big_fil_rev_8_21_14_0_20_43_8
TTCTAAAAGAGATTGTGAATAGTGATAACAATGTTAGATGACGATCAGCTGAAGATAGAGACGAAATTCGGGCCACTGACGACAAGGGCGCCAGACCAGAAATTCAAGATGACTGGTGGCCGTGAATATGAGCATCAGATGCTGCAGAAACAATATGTATCAGATTATGAAGCGCAATTGAACAAGTTCAGGCACGCAGCCAGATTCAATTTCACGACGATCCTATTGAAGAGCCTTGGATTCTCTGATCTCATCGCTGGCCTATTCATGGGAAATATGTTCGAGAAACCGCCTGGCTTTGATTTATTTGGAGTCGCTCTTGTATTTGCCGGATATGGATTTGAATGGCTGCATTTCTATCGCGCGAAGAAGAAGCTCATGAAGGCAGAAGATGAAGAAGAAGTTCTTGAAGAAGAGCTAGTCTATGATCGTTAGAGACTGCAGCAATCATCTTTTTTCTCGATATGGATCTTCAGTTCTTCGCAAAGCTCGATCGCCTTTCTTGACGGTATGACTATGCAGTCCAGACCAGCTTTCACAGCCGCGATATCATAGAGCCTTCTTGGTCTCATGCAGCCAAGATTTATGCGCGCATTTTTCAATCTCTCTCTTGCATACCTGAACACGAAAAAGACATCCTCTTCTTTTGGTGGATTGCAATTCTCGAATATTGTCCCCTGGATCGGCATGAACACAAGGAATGTGACTTCAGTTGTACCTTCAGTGAAGAGCGCATCTATCGCCTCTTTCTCGCCGGATAGTTTTCCGCCGTTTAGCCCGATGCAGATATGGGGCACGACTTTCTTTGCATGCTTTTTTAGGAAGCGGTAGGATCTAAGATAATCATCCTTTGTCTTCTTCATCCCATACACTTCATCTATGGTATTATCATCATACACAAAATCAAACGATATCGTGTCAGCATATCTGCCAAGCAACATCGCTTGTTGTTCTGTGACGAGGCCACTATGAATGTTCAGCCGCGCGCCCTTGTTCTTCAGCTTCTTTAGTGTCTTCTCATCGATAGGGACATTGCCATCTTTTGTGCATCCACCGCTTATTAGGTAGCTTTCCGCTTTTGTATCAAGCGCTTCTTTTATCGTCCGCATCCCAAAGAGAAAATGCCTGCCGCAATGCGCGCACTTCAGATCACAGTCAGTCCCGGTCACACTCAATGTGACTGTCTTCTTTGGATTGCATATGATTATCCTTCTCATTAGATATAACCAGGTAATTGGGTATAAAAATTAAGCGATGCGGAGGCTTCGCTTACAAGTTCGAAGAGTATTTCGGGTTTAACGTCTCTTCCATTTTTTGCAGAGTTCCGGCCGCTTGATGCGACCCGAACGATTGCCATCCAGGACCTTTATTTTTATAGATTCTCCGATGCAGTGAGTATGTGACACTGGTCAAAACAAGTAGCGCACGTTGGTCTAAATAAGCAAGGTGCCTTGCAAAATAGAAAGAAAGGTAGATGATCTTTATACGTTAGATATAACTTGCAATCAAGCGATGCGATGCATACATATCTCAATCGACAGATATCTCGCCAAGAAAGATATAAAAAGAGCCAATTGTTCATCTATCTGATGAAAATAAAGAAGAGGACGCTCCAGATCGTTTTCGGGATCGCTTTTGTCGCTGTAGTGATTATATTATTGATGACACGGACACAACCATATGATGATCCTGGGAAAATGAGAGCATCAAGCGGCACAGGTGATATAAAACTGGTTGTGTTCTCTGATTATCAATGCCCAGCATGCGCAAAAGCATATTTTGTTGTAGAACAGATCGCTGAAGAATATAACGATAAGATCAAAGTGACTCATAAGCATTATCCATTAAATTTCCATCCCCTTTCGTTCGATGCAGCCATGGCTGCTGAATGCGCGAATGACCAGGATAAATTCTGGGATTATTCTGCTGAGATATTTCTCATGCAAGATGATCTGAAGAAGTCATCATTCAATGCGGTCGCGAAGGATCTTGGCCTTGATATGAAGCTTTTCAGATCATGCCTTTCTACAGACGCAAAATCAGATATGATCTATAAAGATATGGCTGAGGGAGACAGGCTTGGTATATTAGGGACACCAACAATATATCTGGATGGCAAGTCAGTCGAATCATGGGAATATGAATATTTGAGCCAGCAAATTGAGAAACTATATAAAGAAAACAATATAGAAAGTGATTGAATATGAAATCTGAAAAAGTCATAGTCATCGGTGCGGGATCTATGGGTGAAGCGCTTGCCGATATGTTGGCCGCAGAGGATTATGATGTCGTGCTTGTCGAGAACGATGAAGAAAGAGCTAAAGCCATCGCGAACAAGACCGATTGTCTTGTGATAAAAGGAGATGCCACTGATCTATCGACATTGAAAGACGCTGGCATCGATGAAGCGTCTTCGATAATAATCGCGACACGAGATGACAAGACTAATCTCATGATCTGCGAGATCGCGAAGAACGAGAAAGTGGCGAAAGTCATCTCACGTGTGAATCTGCCTGGCAATGAAGAATTGTTCATCAATCTTGGTATAACTTCTATTGTTCCCATCATGAGCATGGCGTTGACTTCGATCAAGAGGCACTTGCAGGGCAAAGGCGAGACAGTAGTCGCTGAGCTTGGCGGCGGCAAGATCGAACTTATGGAGATAAAGCTCTCGGATAAAAGTCCATATACAGGGAAAGCTATCACATCATTGAAAGACGCTGTTGTATGCTCCATATACCGCAATGGAGAATTATTGATCCCTAACACACGCATGAAATTCAAGGAAGGCGATGTCATAGTCGTGGCGTCGACCGCAAAGGATACGAACAAGATAATGAAAGCTATATCTAAGGAATAGATTTTTTTCTGAAAAAGTATTAACTGGCTATTTGGTCTTTTGACTTATTCTTCTTTCTTTTCTTGCCGAAAGATTCATATATTCCTATTCTATGGATTATATAGGAGGGATATTTATGGCAAAAAAAGTATTGATCATGGGAGCAGCAGGTAGAGACTTCCATAATTTCAACACATGCTTCAGAGACAACGACAAATATGAAGTCGTAGCGTTCACAGCGACACAGATACCGAATATCGACGGTCGGATGTATCCGGCCGCGCTCGCAGGAAAGCTATATCCAAAAGGCATACCTATCAAACCAGAAGATGAGCTTGAAGAGCTGATCTCAAAGCACAAAGTCGATGAAGTCGTGTTCGCATACAGCGATGTGCCATACGAATATGTCATGAGCAGGTCATCACGGGTGAATGCGGCCGGCGCGGATTTCAGGCTTATCGGCGCTAAAGACACGATGATCAAGTCGAAAAAGCCAGTGATCGCCATCTGCGCGATTCGTACTGGATGTGGAAAGAGCCAGACGACAAGGCGAGTGTCCGAGATCCTGAAGGCCATGGGCAAGAAGATCGCAGTGATCAGGCACCCGATGCCGTACGGCGACCTTGTGAAGCAGGAGGTGCAGCGCTTTGACACACTGGAGGATCTCAAGAAGCATGAATGCACGATAGAAGAAATGGAAGAGTACGAGCCGCATATCGTCAATGGCTCTGTCGTCTTCGCCGGCGTCGACTATGAGAAGATACTCCGCGAGGCAGAGAAGATCGCTGATGTAATATTATGGGATGGCGGCAACAATGACATGTCATTCTACAAACCTGATCTGCAGATCACTGTATTTGATCCCCACAGGGTCGGGCATGAGACAGCGTACTATCCTGGCGAAGTCAACGCGCGGCTATGCGATGTCGCTGTCATCAACAAAGAGGATTCAGCTGATCCGAAAGCAGTCGAGCAGGTGAGGAAGAATATCAGGGCGCTTTCGCCTGATGCGATCATAATCGATGCGGATTCTGCTTTGAAAGTCGAGGATGAATCGCTCATAAAAGGCAAGAAGGTCCTTGTCGTAGAAGACGGACCAACGCTCACTCATGGTGGGATGAAGATAGGCGCAGGAGTCGTCGCAGCGAAGAGAGCTGGCGCTTCTGTTCTTGTCGATCCGCGGCCGTTCTGCGTCGGCGAGATAAAAGAGACTTTTGAGAAGTATCCTGCTATCGGCACACTTCTGCCGGCGATGGGATATGGCGACCAGCAGATCGCTGACCTTCAGGAGACCATAAACAAAGTCGATTGCGACGCAGTCGTCATCGGGACACCGATCAATCTGACTCGCTTTGTGGATATCAAGAAACCATCAACCAGGGTCTTTTATGACCTCAAGGAGAAATCTTCTCCTGGGCTAAAAGAGATAATAGAGAAGAAGTTCAGGTGAATCTGAAGAAGAGACAGATGGAACATGAAAGACTGGTTCATCTATTCATTCATTGCTCTGCTTCTTTGGGGACTATGGGGATTCTTCCCAAAACTCGCGATAAGATACATCAGTCCACGGAGCGCTTTTGTGTATGAGTGTTTAGGATCTGTCATTGTCGGGATATTCGCTTTGGTCCTGGTCGGTTTTCGGCCGGAAGTGAAGATGAATGGAATGATCTTTGCGATTCTCACAGGGATCGCGGGGACATTCGGCGCCTTGTTTTTCCTGTATGCCATGGCGCGTGGGAAGACATCTGTCGTCGTCACGACAAGCGCGCTCTATCCGATAGTCACTATACTGCTTGCCTTCATCATATTGAAAGAACCAGTCACATTCAAGGAAGGCATAGGCATATTGTTCGCGCTTATGGCGATAGTGATGTTCTCATTATGAGAAATAAAAAATCAGGAAAAAAGGGATCTACTCCCCATCAAACGGCACATCATCGCCGGTCTTCTTCGGCTTGACATGCGAGCCTGCCTCTTTCTTCAGGACATCGACCTTGTCTGTGTATTCCCATGTGAAATCTGGGTCGTCTCTTCCGAAATGTCCATAGGCCGCTGTCTTTTGATAGATCGGTCTCCTGAGTTTCAGCTCTTTTAGTATCGCTGAAGGTGTTGTCGGGAAATGTTTCTTGACAAGCTCTGCGATCCTCTCTTCTGGGATCTTGTTTGTCTCAAAGCAATGCACCAATATCGAGACAGGTTCTGCGACACCGATAGCGTATCCAAGCTGGACTTCGCATTTGTCTGCGAGACCTGCTGCGACCACGTTCTTTGCTATGTATCTGCATGCGTATGCTGCGCTCCTGTCGACCTTTGTCGGATCCTTCCCTGAGAACGCGCCGCCGCCGTGCGACCCATGTCCGCCGTATGTATCGACGATGATCTTCCTTCCTGTTACACCCGCATCAGCGACTGGCCCGCACTGCACGAACCGTCCTGTCGGATTGATATGGTATTTTGTGTCCTTGTCGAGCCATTTGTCACATACAGGTTTCACGACTTTTTCCACGATATCTTTCCTTATTTGTTCTAAGGTTGCCTCTTCTTTGTGCGAAGCAGATACGACGACTGTGTCGACTCTGAGCGGTTTTCCGTTCTCATATTCGACAGTCACCTGGCTTTTTGCGTCAGGCCAGAGATATGGTAGCTTCTTATCTCTCCTCATCTCATCAAGTTTTCTTAGTATCTTATGCGAGAGGATCAATGGCAATGGCATAAGCTCTTTTGTCTCATTTGTAGCATAGCCAAACATTATGCCCTGGTCGCCAGCGCCCTGCTCTTTGTGAAGACCCATGCCTTCTGTGACTCCTTGTGAGATATCTGGTGATTGTTCTGAGATAGAGACCAATACGCCACATGTGTTCCCATCAAAGCCGCACAGAGGATCATCATATCCTATCTTCTTTATCGTATCTCTTGCTATTTTCTGGACATCGATATAACCGCTTGTCGTCATCTCTCCTGCTACGACGACGAACCCTGTCTTGATCAGGCATTCGATCGCGACTCTTGACGCTGGATCCTGTCTTAGCGCTTCATCAAGGACACCATCAGATATATGGTCGCAGACCTTGTCTGGATGGCCTGGCGCCACTGATTCGCTTGTGAACAGATATTTTCCTTTCAACATTTCTAGCACCTCATTAGTGTTTTAATTTTTTGCAGGATATTCTTTTTATAAAGTTTTGTGCCAGTAATATTCCAATGAGAATAATGGAAAATATTTATACAAGATATGTCTGATACTGTTGAATCGAGGTATTTCACATGAAAATCGCAGTCATAGGTCTTGGGAAAGCGGGCCTTCCGCTCGCAGCAGTCATCGCAGAAGCAGGTATCGAAGTCATCGGTGTCGACACTGATGATAAAAAAGTGAAGCTGATAAATTCAGGCGGAAATCCAGTCCCTGAAGAGCCGGGGCTGTCTGAGATACTGAAGAAACAAGGTGGAAAAGGGATAGTTGCGACGTCGGATTATGGTTTTGCTTTGAAAAAGTGCACTATGTTCATCGTAATCGTCCCTCTTTTCATCGATGACAACAAGAAATGCGATTTCTCCATACTTGACAAGGCATTCTCTGCTTTAGCAAAGGGGCTTAAGAAAGGCGATCTTGTTGTTCTTGAGACCACTGTCCCACCAAAGACGACAGAGAAACATATCCGTAATCTGCTTGAGAAGAACGGCATGAAAGCTGGAGAAGATTTCTATCTCGCATATTCGCCTGAGAGGATCATGACTGGATATTCCATATCACGCTACCGCGAATTCCCAAAAGTCGTCGGTGGTATCGACCCTGAGTCTGGCAAAAGAGCGGCAGAAGCATATGGACAGTTCTGCTCAGATGTGAAAGTCGTGTCTGACTGCAGGACCGCTGAGCTTGTCAAGGTGGCTGAAGGCGTCTATCGCGATGTCAATATCGCTCTTGCGAATGAGCTATCAAAAGTCTGTGAAGAATATGGCGTTGATTTTTGGGAGATGCGAAAGCATGCGAACCATCAGTTCTGTCACATACATGAACCAGGTTCTGTCGGCGGGCATTGCATCCCTGTGTATCCTTGGTTCCTGATAAACAACACAGATGTCCCTTTGATCAAATTTGCGAGAGATCTAAATGATGATATGATCGAGCATTACATCAGCAAATTGCCTGCCGGCATCAAGAAGGTGGGTGTAGTCGGATTCTCATATCGGGCCGGCGTGAAAGAGACAGCATACACACGGTCGATACCATTGCTCAGAAGCCTTGAAAAAAAGGGTTTCGATGCATATGTGTATGACCCGATGTATTCGACTGAAGAGATATCAGGGCTTGGTTTCAAGAAACTTGAAGATTTCTCTGATGTTGACGCAGTCATCGTCATGAACAAAGAAGAGAAAGCGCGAGATGACCTGCTTGAGTTCGATGGCCTTGTCATCGATGTAAAAGGCCTGATCAGGGATGCAGAGAAGAAAGGGTATTCTGAACGGAAGAAGAGGTGAATACTTAGCAGTGCGCTTCTTGTTTAATCGTCTCAGAAGAAGCGCGCTATCTCCTCAATTTCTCTATCAATCGATGATATTGCTCAAAGCCATATAGTATGACGTGATTTTTTCTTGCTTCATTGCCGACATTGAATCTATCAGAATTCGCGGTCATCTCAAGGAAGTCATCCTCTGTGACAACGATTATATCTTTTTTCATCTTCGTATAGCTGTCTTTTATGGCTTCTTCCATCTGCGAGACGTGCTTTCTTTCAGGGACGATCGCAAGCAGATCAAGGTCTGATCTATCATCATTTGTGCCTTTGCTGTAGCTTCCGAAGATCAATAATGCAAAGAAAAGGCTTCCTGCACTTCGTATGACATCCTGCATGAATACCTTGATAAAACCGTTCTTTTCGAGAAATATCTCTGTCCGATACATCTCTGCTTTTAGAAGATATTCAACTGGCGCATATGGAAAAAGGGATATCAATTGTCCAGGAGGGACATTTTCTTTTTCAATGATCTCCAGTTTTTCTAATTTGGGAAGACTGTTATAGATCAACGGATACGATTTGCCTAATTCTCTTGCCAGTCCCCGGATATTTCTGGATTTGGGGCTTGAGATCAGATGCGCGATTATTTCTATCTGTGTTTTTGTTATACTAACCATAGTATCAATCAATACTTTTATTAGTATAAATAGTTTTCTTTCCAGAGACCATCATCCCACGGATCGCATCGATAAAATTTTTTGCAGTCCCAAGAGATTCTTTTGCATTTGTCTTTTCGGCGTTCTTTGTTGCGCTATATGTGAATCTCTCACGTTTTGTTCTTTCAACATCATATTTTTTAGCGATATCATAAGATTCTTTGAGAAAATCGATTTCATTGATTCTGTCGATCAGAATTGTGCTCTCTAGGGCTTTTGCATATTCTGAATAGAGATGTTTAGCTAGTTTCTTTGTCTTGACAAGGTAATATAGCACAATATGGTTTGTTATCGCATGTACTCCACGAATCCCATTTCGCACCTTTTTTAAGTACATATGTGCCATGAATGAATGCACATATAATACATCGCATAGTAGCACGCACTGACAACTTCACCATAATCAGAATATGTGCTTGAATTACTTGAATGTTCATATATTATCCCAGCAGTTTTCAGACGATTCATTGATTTTTCATGATAAATTCTGATAGTTGCGCTGCATGGATATTGCGTATTTTCACCAAGTCATTACGATCCAGAAGCCCTTTGATTATTCTCTCTGAATATTTTATCTTTTCATGCATGTTTTCTTCCATGTTGATTTTAACTTCTGTGTCTGTTTATTATTTTTCACCAAGAATGTCCAGTGAATCCTCTAG
>PCVE01000020.1 GCA_002762705.1 Candidatus Woesearchaeota archaeon CG11_big_fil_rev_8_21_14_0_20_43_8
TGACTTCTTTCGGAATTTTTCCGTGCTCAATTTCTCCATAAACAAACATTTAAATTCCGGACTATTCTCTCGCTAGCAATGGATATAATCTATCTTTCATATGGCGATGATGTGAAGAATCACTACAGGACATATTATTCTATACTCACTTTCCAGAACAATAATCTTTCATTCAATGGTAAGATAAAGATCTTCACGACAGATGAAGGATTCTATGAGGCACTTCCAAAAGTGGATATCTGCAAGTTCGATGGCATACGGGTCCAAGATGACATAAAGAAGTATGGTTTCTTCCATTTTTTCAAGCTGGATTTGTTGCGCAGCCAGAAAGACACGTTCATGTTCGTCGACAGCGACACTTTCTTCCTCTCAGACATAAGTGATCTTTTGGATAATATACAACCCGGACATGCAGTCATGTTTCAAAAAGAGTACCTGTTGAAAGAGAATCCATTCTATAGGGTGTATCTAGATGGCATCCATCATCTTATCCAGCCAGACACGGTCATGTATAATTCTGGTGTCATTGGGATCCACAAAAAAGATATCCCATTGATCGGCGATGCATTGCCTATAACCAGAAATATCCTTGACAAGAAAAAAGTCCACACAGCTGAACAATTGGCATTGAGCGCGGTCTTGCAGAAACGACTGAAGATAACAGAAGCATGCCGTCATATGATACATTATTGGAACAGGAAGGATTATTATGATCCAAAGATAAAGAAGATTGTCGACCAGCATAAACAACAGGACAATCGTGAAAATAATATAGAAAAAGAAAAAAATAAATAAATTACCAATCAAGCTTCTCAAGGTCTGAATCCATGTCATCGAGATCTCCCATATCGAGATCATCGCTTGTGGATTCAGCTTCTGTCAGGTCTGTGCTGACCTGATCGACATCAGCGACACCTGTCGTTGTGGCGACATCTGCCGCGGGTTGAGTTGTTGTACTGGTAGTAGTCTTTGTGTCATCTGCCGTGGTGTCTGCTTTCTGCCCGCATCCTACGATAAACAGAGCGAACGTGAGCATCAGACCAATCGCGATCATTTTTTTCATCATTTTTTATGCACCTCTGAAATAAAATCAAAAAAACTCTACGCTTCCGTAGAGTTTTCTGTTGTGGTGGTCGCATCTGCCAACAAGACTGCGCCGCCTGCTGTACCACCTTCGATCTTGCAGACGTTATTGATGCATTTCGCAGTACCTGAACAGCTTGGGTCATTAGACATCACTGTTGGGCACATCATCCCTGCGCATCTTTTAGCTATGTCTTCTTTCCACATATCTGCGTTGTCTTCATGTACAGCCATGACTTTTCCACCAGCGCCGCATCCGCAGCATCCAGCATTCACGCGGACGCAATCACTGTCTTCACTGCATGATTTTTTGACCAGGCATTCAGTCTCCCAGTTTCTTATGCATTCTTTTTTTGCTGCGCACCAAGTATATCCTGCTGATGCTTTGCATCCGTGTTCATCCTCATCTCCTCCGAGGATTGGAACTGGTCTTGGATCAATGGCAACTGAGCCATCGTCGTCGACGACAACATATTCCCTATCATCTGAACCGGTCTCGTCATCAGCGCCGCATTTTGAGATATCTCCGCCAGCAGCTTTTATTTCTCTTACAATCTCTTTTAGAAGACTGTGGGCTTTTTCAATCTTGTTCTCTGCCTGCTTGATCAATGTGTGCGTTTTTGTGACGTAATCTTTTGCGTTCGCATCGTCATTTGACTTCGCATCAGCTAGGTATTTCCTTGCAGTCTCATAATCCTCCTTTGCAGAGGCGACTAGTGAACTGAAGTCATCAATCTTCGAATCGATACCAGCAACATCGATACCCTGCTCTTCAAGTGAAAGAACTGCGCAGTCAAGCTTCCCTTCAAGATGCTCAGCTCTTTTGACAACATTGCCAACAGTTCCTACAACGACTTTCGCTGCATCTCTCTTCGCATCTTCCTTGATGTCTTTCCATAAAGATGCAACTTCTGAAGCGATCTTCTTGATATCGTCTTTTGTGGTCGCCGCATCAAGCCTTGTCGCTAGAGCTTCTAGCTTGCTGATCGCAGAATCGACTTCTGACTCGATGTCTGAAGAATCGGTGGATGTGATATATTCTGAAGAACCTGCTTTCTCTTTTATCTTTTTCAGATGTTCGATAGCCGCTTTTATGCTTTTGTAGACATATTCTTTGGCAGCCGCTTGCGCCTTGTCCTGATCTGCTTTGCAGCCATCGCTATCCTTGCATGCAGCGATCTTCGCTTTCAATTTATCAAATTCATCTTTTTTATCTTTGAAGTCTTTTACAAGATCCACATAGTTCTTCTTTGCCAAGTCATAGCGATTTTTTGCTTCTGAAAGTTTGTTCTGAGCGATGATTCGTGATTTGAACATCTCTTCTTTTTTCACTTCCATAAGCTTTAAGTTCTTTAGCTTGTCAACTGCGTCTGTTCCATTCAAGAGATTCTTCTGCTGAGCTCTTGTCAGGTGAGATAGGACTTGTGCTTTATCCGCAGTCAATCCATTGAACATATCAGTGACTTTGTCTTTTAGTATAGTATCATTTGATAATCTTTGGATGTTCCTGAGCCTATATTCAGCGACATTTGTCACAACCTTTGCGATCTCAGGTCTTGCCTGGACAAACTGTTTCATCTTAGCTGTCCTGATATCCTGGTTAATCAATGCTGGGCGAGGTTTTTCTGTACCATCGACAACAGGCTTTGGTTCGAATTGTTTCTTGATCTCTTTTCCCATGCCAGTGCCTTGATTGCACTCAGTCTTTGCCTGGACAGGTGATACATCTGGGTGTTTCTTGATGTATTCACGGATGCAACTATCTGTCGCAGCATCAGCGGCTACTGCCGGATTGATAAGATTTTGCTTTCCAACTACTGCTTTTGGCGGTACATTAGCCACTGTTGTTGGTTTTGCATCTGTTCCTGTATTTTCATTCTCTGCGTATACTGATATCATACTAATAATGAATACCAGCAGCATTAGAATCGCACTGATTTTTTTCATTTTTTGTTACCTCCTCAACTGGACTACTTTTTTGTATATTGGTAGTGTTTCTACACCATTTGGTGTATATAAATTTTTTGCCAGCTGATATTCATTCGAAGCTTCTTGTTGCTTATAAAGACACTTTCATTGATTAGATTTTAAAGCTTGATACTATCCCCTAACACTTTATAAGTCTGTTTTTGAATCTTTTTTGCAAAACGGAGTAAGAAATATCCTTTGATTGTTTTCTGATAATAAGATATATATATAATCTTTATAAATATTAGATTGATGGGTGGAGAAAGGTCAATCTGTATGATCGGTATACTTCTATTGTTTCCAATACTGGTAAGCGCAGCCACAATATCCGGTACTGTTTATGATATAAATCTGGATCCGCTTGATGATGTCGTTGTGGAAATAAATACCACGCCGAACCAAAAAATGGTCTCAAGAGCCGGCACATATTCATTCACTGCGCCTGTCGGATCATACATGATAAAAGCGAGCCATGTCGAAGCCGGGCAGATCGATACATATGCAGTAGAGAATATCACTGTGGAAAGTGATGGTGACTTCATCCTTGACATGTTCACTTTTCCTGATTTTTCGGAGAATGAAAGATTGTTCGATGATGGGATTGTCATTGATGATACTTTGCTCGAAGGATCATCAAAATCAGATCTTCCGCTAATCTTTGTGCTGTTAGGTAGTTCAATATTGGTGTTTGTTGTGGCCTTTATCGTATTATCCAAGAAAAAGAGATCTGATCTAGGCGATGATTGTTCGCAGGAATTAGTATCTATCCTGAAAAAGAATGGCGGGAGGATGACACAAAAAGAGATCCGAAAAGAAATACCCTTATCAGAATCAAAGATAAGTCTTATGATAACAGATCTTGAATCACAAGGAAGACTCAAGAAAATAAAGAAAGGCAGGGGGAATGTGGTAATACTAACTAAATAAAATGCGAAGGATGAAAAAAAGAGGTCAGGCAGCGATAGAATTCCTGTATATACATGGGTGGGCGATTTTTGCAGTGATGGCTATCCTTGGAGCGGCAACATATATGGGTGTCGGCGGCCATGAATTCTTGACTGGTGAGAATTGCGGTTTTTTTGGCGGCTTGATCTGTGAAGATTTCGAATATCATGAAAATTTCATGTCGTTGTCTATCCGGAATGGGCTTGGATATGGGATCAATCGGATCAATCTTAGTTTGCATGGCGAAGATTGGGAAGGTGTACCAGAGAACACTTCTGAGATGATGAGGAACAATGAGAATATTTTCTTTGTCATACCATGCAACCTATCAAGCGGCATGAACGATCTCAAAATCAAGGTGCAATATACAATCACGCAGACAATGCATAATTACACGAGTGTCGGTTCGATGAGAGTCAAAGTTATCGATTAGAAAGGATGGTGAAGCTCAATGTGTTGTAAAATAAAACGTGGGAAAAGACGAGCCCAGATAAGCATGGAATACCTGACGATTGTCGGGTTTGTGATGGTGATAATCATCCCTATGCTTGTCATCTTCTATGATTTCAAGAGCGAAGCCGCTGATACAATCAGATCAAGTCAGGTCAGGCAGGTTGGCATGAAAATAGTGGATACTGCTGAGACGATCTATTTTCTCGGTGAACCATCGAGCACTTTGCTTAGGATCTATCTTCCAGACAAGATCCAAAGTGTCGAGATGCTTGGGCGAGAGATCGTATTCAACATCAGCACACGTGTCGGTGTAGACCAGATAGTCATGCTTTCAGAAGTCAATGTCACTGGGACAATACCGAATAATGCAGGGCTTCACAATATGAGATTCCAATCACATGGCACATATGTAGACATAAATCCTTTGGTGGGATGATGATGAGAAAAGGGCAGGTCGCTTATGAATTCGTGACACTTGTCGCAGTGTCTTTCACATTGCTAGTCATATTCATGTTTGTCGTGCTTGAACGTACAGAAAGCATAGGGACTGAGAATGAATACAATCATCTTATAGATATGGCACGTTCTGTCCAGATTGAACTATATCTTGCGGATTCTATCGGAGACGGTTATTCAAGGATGATCATATTGCCAGAAAGATTGGATAATAGATACAATTATTCTATCCATGTCACTAACAATACACTTATCACCGCAAGTGATAATTATCAGTACACTTTGGTAGTCCCTTTGATCGGAGGAGATATTGCGAAGGGAAACAATACAATAAACAAGACTGCTGGAAAGGTGATGGTCACAAATGATTAAACGAAAAAACAGGGATGGGCAGGTATGGTTCCTTGATTTCATGGTATCTATACTTATGTTCACAATCCTTGTCGCGACGTATTATGGCTATCTGGAATCACAGACTGACAATAATGAAGAGATCATCGAGAGTCTTCTGCTTGATGTGCGGACTGCGACAGATGCGCTTGTCTCTTCTGGGTATCCTCAGAACTGGACAAACGACGAAGTCCTCAGGATCGGCATCACTGATGGCGACCATCGTATTAATCAGACAAAGCTTGATCATTTCACTGCGATGGATTATAATCTGACCCGGAAGCTCTTTGGGACTTATTCGAATTATTATTTTTATATACAATATAAGAATGGTTCAAAAAAATGGCTTAATAATTCTGGTCAATACTATGGTCTCAATAGCAGCCAGCCAAGCGCAGCATATATCGTGCAATCGCAGAGGGTGCTTATCGATAACCGTTCCATTGTTGTCCTTAACATGCATATGTGGAGGTCTAAAGCATGACGATCCGCAGAAAGAAGAAAGCAGTTTTCTTCACAATAGATGCATTGATCGGCGCGCTCATCATCCTGACTGGGGTGAGTCTGATCTCAAATTATCATGTCAGTGACAAGGTCGTTCTCAACCTGAACTACCTTGCAGAAGATATGATGATTGTCTTCAATACGATAAGGGTCGGAGAGCTGAACACCACATACATCAATGGTCTGATCGCATCTGGAGAGATAACACATGAGAACAACACAATCCTTGAACAGATCGGAGAATTCTGGTCTGCAGAAAAAGAATCTCTTGCTATGAACTTCACAAAAAATGTCACTGAAGGACTCATTCCGGTAAATTTTGGATATGGGATCTATTTTGACGGTGATCGTGTATATGGTCGTGAGAGTCCACCTAAGAATTTTCTTGTGTCTGCGAAGAAGATGATGTCTGGATTACAGAAGAAGAAACCATTGAAGGGATATGTGTCAAGCGCCAAAGCAACGACAGTGGTCAAGAACACCTCATTCATCGTGCCATTTTCACAAGAAGGCAGCGGATTTGATGATTGGTGGTGGGAAAGTGGTTCTGTCCGGATATTCAAGCAATTCGAGATGCCAGAATATTCAGTGATACATAATGCGACTTTCCGCATAGCAGTCCATGCTCAACAGACAAACAATGATATCATGTTCAATTTTAATAATGGTCTCTGCGTCTTCACAAGACAAGACATCACTTTGAGACTTGGGACTGTCGCTGGCGATACAGGACATTATGGCTATCTGAATGTCAATGGATGTATATTGAACGGCACCAACAATATAACCTTCACAAATCTTGAGAATGATGGATACAATGCTCATCTGCATCCAGGCACATTGCTGGAAATCGAATATGAACTGCCTGAAGTGATAGATTATTCTTATTCAGAGACTTCTAAATTTTCGACTCGTTATTATTTTGACGATATCCAGAGCACAAGGGATGGGTGGTATTTCCCAAGAAGCGGCGCGTTCCAGTTACTTGCGTTCCATGTGCCAAATCAGGCGACCGATCTTCGTGTTGGTGTTCGGATCGTCGGCAACAGCATAAGAGATTATGTCCAAGTTGGAAATTGCCGAAGCTGGAGCGGGGGACTTTACATCGCACGTTGTTTCGTCGATTGGGATGGGAACGACAGACGAAACGAGAACAGTGATTTCATATTGTTCATCAACAATGATCAGCCAGTGATAATCGATGGCTCTCCTGCAGCGAATCCGGCATATACATTGACTCCTGCACAGACTGCGCCATTCCTGAAAAATGGCACAAACACAGTGATCGCCTATTTCAATAGCTATGGTGATTATTCTTGGGGAGATGCCTTGACAAGGATATATTCTGATCCGATGGCCGATCCTGATGGCTCTTCTTTTGTAGAGGTCAATTATACATTACCGCCCGTATCGCATTACGGACAGATAGAGATAACACAATCAAAAGAATTCGGTGGTATTGATGAAGTGCAGAAAAAGGTAAATTTCTCGTTCCCTTCCCAAGCAGAATCCATCGGTGATGTCTTTGTGAACATCGCACAGCAGTATTCAAATAATATCCGTGTCAGGTCTGAAGCAGATACTGATCCGCCAACCGATACGATATTCAACAGTGTCGCCGCACGAGATGTCCCTACAAAAGTATTCATCCCAAATAGCACTCTTGCCATCTCGTATCTCTCAAATAATTTCATAGACGCAAGAGACAATGGCGGAAATTTCATCCTTAGGGAATCAAGTGTCGATTACACATTCTATGTGAAATCATTTGTAGGTTATGGCAATGTCTTTTCGACTTCTGAAGAGGCTGGAACTGATGCCCTTCTACGTCTGAACAACACCCTTGGTCCATTCATCTCACTTCAGTCTGCGGAGATAGGGAGCAACAATGTGACTGATGTGCCATCTATGTGGGGACCTGCGATAATCGAGGTGAGAGCATGGCACTAAATAGCAAGAAAGGGATCTTCTATACTATAATCTCGATAAGCCTTATGGGTCTGATCATATATGCATTCAGTATCGGATTCACCCCTAAGATGCAGCAGAAAAGCTATGCGGCGTCTTCTGTTGTGAATGCGATGGATAATTTCTATGAAGATATCACTAAAGACATGGAACGGGCAGCTCATATCTGCGCATTTCGGGCCATACTATCGTTGGAGCAATATATATTTGAAAGTGGCAAATATGTTGGCGAAGAGACACCCGCGATAGAGGAGTCATTCGAAGAGCTGTTCATGAACGGGACACTTGATGGCACACCGTATTTTCTTATGGAGAACAACACTTTCCAAAACTGGACACAGAAGATGATATCCCAGGCGAATGATCTTTATATCGTGATGAACTACAGCATAATCGATTTCCAGCTTTATCAGGATGATCCCTGGAGCATAAAGACCAATATAAATCTCTCCATCGATCTTAAAGATAGATTGGGAGTCGCGAGATTTGATCGGAAAATATTTGTCACTGGTGTTGTCGATATAGATGATTTTGATGATCCCTTCTATACAATCAAGACAAGTCAAGACTATATCGTGAAATTCCGCCGTACTCCTTATCGAGCTCAATTTGTCTTGAATGGCACAAATGCGACGAATCTTGAGCTTCATGCTAATGGATCTTATTATGTGGCATCTCCAAGCGCGCCATCATTCCTGCAGAGGTTTGAGAATGATCTCACTGCATCAGATAATGGCATAGAGAGCCTCATAAATCCGAAGGTCCAGCCATATCTGGTCGTTGGGCGATGTGGATATAGCACACCAAAGACGAATTTTTACAATCGAAGTATTGTAGATTATATATACTGCACCTCCCAAAATAATCTAAGCTACAAGAACTATACAGTGACTGGTCTTCCAAGCTGGTTGATCATCGATAATCGAAGTATTATATATAACAGCACATATAAT
>PCVE01000107.1 GCA_002762705.1 Candidatus Woesearchaeota archaeon CG11_big_fil_rev_8_21_14_0_20_43_8
TAAGACAGTGATAAAAGAGACACCTGCTGTCGAGACAAAATCAGATGTCGTCAAGAGAGAGCTCGCAGAATACATAAGAAGATCAGAGATCTCAGAGACACCGAAGCAGCAGATGGTGAATCCTAACATCGTCAATGTCAACGTCGATGCGAACGGCAACAGCACACAGCAACCACGTGATGACAGCGATCTTAAAGAGCTAAGGAAGAACGATGAGAAGATAAGCGACAAGATCGAAGTAATAAACCTCAAGATGGACAGCAGGATGGACAGAGTCGATGAGAATGTCAAAGCAAGCATCTCTGATGTCAAGAAGGAGATCGACTATCTTAAGAAAAAAGAGAAGAAAGTCTTCATCGCAAGCACTGGGGGAAAGAAGCTTCACAACCCTAACTGTATGGTCGCGCAGAGGATACCTGAAGCGAAACGAGTCCTGATCCATGACATGGAAGAAGCGATAAAGAAAGGCTACACCGCATGCTCTGTCTGCTGCCCTGTGCAGGAAGTCAAGATCGAAGCCAAGTGATTTGGTTTTTTCTTATTATCCATATATTTCTGACGCAACATTTATATACCAAATAGATACATATATGTATTAATCTGTGATAAATATGGTGCATTCGCCGACATTGAAAACAATCCGGATGGTTGAAGAGACTTTACGAGATATGGATGAAAGCCTGATAACTACTGCTGGGCTTAAGAAGATCCTGCCTCGAAAAGTGAACCATAATACTTTGCTTGAGATCCTTGAATATCTAGAAGAGATCCATCGGATTGTGACAAGTGTGAAAGGGATAACGTATGTATATAATCCAAGTCCGAAAATGCAGAAAGCATTACAAAACGCAACCAGGCATTGATCATCTCTTCTTATATCCGAAAATTTTATTGTATTCTATATGACTGATTATATCCACCATAAAGGCGACTATCTCGATTTTATTATTGGTCATAGTATAGAGTAGACGCCAATAACAAGGAAGCTCAACACGAAATAGATTGTTGGCATCGTACAGTTTTACGTATTTCTGCGGAACCTTGTTTTTCGCAATTGGACAACCATGGTGTGTGTCATTTTTTATCAATTCAATGCTTCTGCAAACAGCGCCATAGATCATCCTTGCTTTTTTGGACCGAGTAGAATTATTCTTCAAAGAATCAAAAACCATCTCTGCTTCTTTTGAAAAATCCACTTTTATTTTCTGCTCCATCTAATACAGGATAGTCAAGGTGTTTAATTAAACGTGAGGGTCATTTTTCGGAAGTTTTCCGACGAGAGAGATAGGTTTAAATATCACACACATTTCCTGTTTTGTATGATCTCGACTAAAGAAAAAGACGGGCCATTCGACGTGATAATCGTCAGCGGCGATGCCTATGTAGATCACCCCTCTTTTGGGACTGCGGTGATCGCTCGTGTGCTTGAATCAAAAGGATATTCTGTCGGTATCATCGCACAGCCAGACTGGAGATCGAAGACAGATTTCATGAAGCTTGGGAAGCCAGGATTATATTTTGGTATCACAGCAGGCAATATGGATTCGATGGTCGCGAATTACACGCCTCTCAAAAAACCGCGTGAATATGATGCATACACCCGCGATGGCATCATCGGAAAGCGGCCAGACATGGCGACTATAGTATATTGCAACAGATTGCGTGAATGTTTCAAAGATGTGCCACTTGTGATCGGCGGAATCGAGGCTTCACTAAGAAGGCTTGCGCATTATGACTACTGGAAGAATTCTGTCCGCAAATCATTGCTTTTCGACGCGAAAGCGGATGTGCTTGTATATGGGATGGGCGAACATGCGGTAGTTGAGCTTGCGAAGTTCTATGAGGACCACACAAAGAAAGATACGCCGCTTGGCATCATGAACACCTGCGTGAAATTGAAGACAGCGCCAGAGGGACATATCGTGATCCCGTCATTTGGAGAAGTAGAGCATGACAAGAAGAAGTTCTGTGAAGCATTTGTCTTATACTCGAAAAATCAGAAGATCGCTCAGCAGCATACAGATTGGTTTTTGGTCCAATACCCGATGCATGTGATGGATGAGAAAGAGATAGATGCAGTGTATGATCTGCCATATTCAAGAAAAGAAGGGTATCATGAGAAGATCCCAGCATTCATGACGACGCGATTCTCTGTCGTGACGCACAGGGGCTGTTTTGGTAACTGTTCATTCTGCGCACTCGCGCTCCATCAGGGAAAGATAATCCAATCACGATCAGAGAGATCGATAATCGAAGAGATCCAGAAGATAACGAAGCTCGAAGGATATCGCGGCACAATCGATGACATGGGCGGTCCGTCTGCTGACATGTATGGGATGGATTGCTCCACACCATGCGGCAATGATTGCATCTCCTGTGAGAAAAGAAAAAAAGATCGAGCGAAACTCATAAGCCTCCTGACTGTTGCGAAGAAAGTTCCGGATGTGCGGAATGTATTTGTCAGCTCAGGGATAAGATATGACCTTGCCATGGAATCACCGGAATATATCCGAAAGATTGTACGCGATCATGTGCCTGGCCGAATAAAGGTAGCACCGGAACATGTGAGCGGCAAAGTGCTTTCGCTTATGAAGAAGCCGACCATTGATTGTTATGAGAAGTTCCTCTCTTTTGTATCCGAGATAGATACGACTACAGAGATCTTGCCTTACTTCATGGCAGCGCATCCAGGATGCGACATCAGGGAAATGAGAGAGCTCATGGCTTTTGTCGAGAAGCATGGCGAAGCCGAGCAATGCCAGCTGTTCACACCGACACCGATGACACGGTCTACCTGCATGTACTGGACAGGCATGGTGCCTGAGACCGGCGAAGAGATATATGTGCCATATACATATCATGAGAAGAAACTTCAAAAAGCTATGATGGTCCCATCGCAGAATGAAGATCGCCTAAAGGAACTGGATTTTGATACTGGGATGTGATTTTCCCAAAAAAATGATTACATATATTGGAACAAATCATTATGACCCAAAAGGTCCTAAACGACTAGAGACACTTCTAAATTATTTATCTCCAGATATTATCACAGTTGAATCTTCTGCAATATATCAAAAATTAGTGAAGCATGAAAAGCAATTATCACCCAATTTATCGTCAATGCATAAAAGATTTCATTATGAATGGGATGTTTCCAAAAAATACGCGAAAAAACATTCTATCCAGATACACCCAATAGATGATCCACAATTCGCTTATAAAATTGGAACAATGCCTTTAATAATCCACCGTAGATCTGATGAGAAGTTATATGGATTAGATATGATCTATGGTGTTCTCAAAAGACTAGGTGAACCTTTTTTTGGTCATCGGGACAGATATATGGCAGATCGAATCAGAGAATTTACTGGTTACAAAAATTTGATTCATATTTCAGGAGCAGGACATGTTGTTCCACTGCCAAAACGCATAAAACGAAAAAACCTCAACTCCCCCTTAAAATCGCCAAATGTGATTCTCCTTCCAGAAGCGGATGAATTATGTAATAATTAAATACATAAATTATACTGCTTAAATGAACAGTATCAATTTATATAATATTACTTGATTCCCTGGAACTTATATGGCAATAGAACTATTATCTGGTGTCGGATATTGGGAGAATCTCATGGCCGCGATCGATGCTGGTTGTGACTCAGTGTACTTCGGAGTGAAAGAGCTCAATATGCGCATGGGCGCGAAGAACTTCGAGATGTCTGAACTGCCGAAGATTGTTTCTATCTGTCACGAAAATAAGGTCCGTGCTTATTTGACTGTGAATACCATTGTGTTTGATGATGAGCTAGATAAAGTGCGGAAGATACTGACCGTGGCAAAAGAAGCCAGCATGGACGCGATCATCTGCTGGGACATGGGGGTCGTCTCGATCGCGCGTGAACTAGGACATGAGATCCATCTGAGCACGCAGGCATCATGTGCGAATTCTGTCTCTGCTGAGTTTTATAAAAACCAAGGAATCAGCCGCATAGTATTCGCACGTGAACTGTCGCTTGATCGAATCAAAGCACTCCGCGAGAAAACAGATATCGAGATTGAATGCTTCTGCCATGGCGCGCTCTGCATATCAGTATCAGGCAGGTGTTTCATGAGTGAATATCAATACGGCAAGAGCGCGAACAGAGGCGAATGCCTCCAGACTTGTCGCCGAGCATATAGAGTGACTGACATCGAGACCGGTTCTGAACTTGAGCTTGAGAATAATTACGTCTTGTCGCCAAAGGATCTCTGCACTATCGAGATAATCGATCAGATGGTCGACGCAGGCATCGATGGATTCAAGATCGAAGGAAGGAACCGTCCTGCTGAATATGTCAAGACCGTGACTGCATGTTACAGGCAAGCGATCGATGCGCATAACAATGGCAGATACGACGATGCCCTGAAGAATGAGCTAAAAGAGAGATTATCAAAAGTCTACAACCGCGGATTCACCACAGGTTACTATTTCAATGTGCCTGACTTCACTGATGACTATGGATCCAAATCAAAAAATGTGAAAGTGTTTGTCGGAAAAATCAAGAATTTCTACAAAGCGATATCTGTCGCGGAACTTAAGATCAACACCGGCACTATATCAGTCGGAGATAGGATACTTATCACAGGTGTCACTACGGGCGCATTCGAGCAGACAGTTGGATCGCTTCAACTCAACCATAAGTCGATCGACGCTGCAGAGAAAGGCCAGCCAGTAGCCCTCAAAGTTGATAAAGACGTCAGGATAAATGATAAAGTGTTCGTGATAAAGAAAAGATGACCGTACAGCCAATATTTTCCTTATCATCCGTTATCAGATCTTATCCGCGATACAATCTTTCCTCTCTTTTGGAAGATCACTGACCACCATTATCCTGCCATCGACTAGACGTCCGATCGGCCATTCAGTCAGTCCAGGACAACCATATACTCGATTGTTTGGTGTTATCGCAAACATATGTTCTCCAGCAGGACAATACTTTCCCTGCGAAGCCATCTTCTCTCCAAGTGTCCCTTTTCTTGGGCCAAAGTTGCCATTTATACGAACTTTCAACGTCTTATTGAATATCCTTCTTGCAACTTGGATCTGGTCGAATACACTTTGTCTTTGTTCTTCTGTGATCGTTTCCACATCAGTGCCTTTCGCCCGTCCGACTTTCATATACCTAAGGAACTCCTGTGAATCAACTCCGAGTTCAACTGCTTCCCTACAGATTGCACCAATATCTTGATAATTATCCTGCGAGATCACAGCAGCAAGCTGGACTTTGAGCCCTGCGTTGAGCGCAGTTCTCACTGCTTTTTTTATTATGTCTTTTCTCACAGAACCAAGTCTGGCCTCAAGCCCATGTAGAAGACTCATCCGGACTTCTCTGATCCCATATGAAATCAATTTGTCGCAAAGCGAAAGATCCTTAGCAATCAATTTCCCATTTGTCAAAATATATTTTTGTCCTGCTGCTCTGTATGATTCTAAATATCCAGTATCAAGCAGAGTCTCACTTCCTGCGATAATGATATCATAACCTCGCTCTTTGAAATCACGTGTAAGCTCAAGCGTACTTTCCGGACTGCGTTTGCCACTATAACCAAGATAGCAATGCCCGCATGACTGATTGCAATCAGAATTCACCATCAAAATAATCCGTTTTTTCATTTTCGCCTCTTCAATATAGCCACAAGTTCATGGGCGTATGCCTTCTTCGCATCAAAATCCATCGGCTTTGATCTAAGCCTTGCGATATTCCTATGTGATATCAATACCGAGACATGATCATTATCAAGCCCGAGTGAAAGCCCTTTGTCTGCATATCGCATGGCACCTTCATAATCCTGCGCTTTTATAGACATCCTTGCGGCGTGCTCAAGAGCCAACTGCCGATCTTCTGGCCTTTCTTCCAACAAGCCTTCAAGCTGGCCAAATGTATCTGCTGCGTCTTTGTATCTTCGCGCGACCTGATATGCCACTGCATCCTTGATAAGTTTCAATGCTTCTGGATTTATCATCATTTTTAACCTCTATATGCGGTCTGTTCTTCTACAGAGAAAGCACCGGCCTCTTTTACTGTCCCGACTATAGCCTTACCGACATGATAAGGGACTGCGACAACTGGCGAGCCAATCGTCTTCTGCGGCATCATATTTATTACTGTTGTCAGTGTTCCATGCACCAAAAGCACGATACCAGCCAGTGACATATCACCATTCGCTGCGTTCAAAGTAAACCCTGCTGCCATCTGGATAACACCATTGAAAGCTGAATAGCCCGCATATGTGAAATTGTCTTTTTCTTTCCCATCTAGTTTTCTGTGCACATGATCCTGTATATCTGAAGGAAGCACGCCTGCAAGGAATTTGATAGAATATTTTCCTGCCTCTTTGATATTACCGACCAGGTCTTTTTTCTCTTCAGGGCCGACAATCATTTCAAGACTTTCATAATAATTATCATTTTCACTCATTATGTTCACCCCACCAGACAATCCAAAGACACAAGTGATCGCAGGTCCATGATAGCTGGTCTTTTTTTATCTTTGATTCTTTCATCAGCGAGGCTGACCATAAAAGATAAATTTTGTTCAAGCCCTTTGTCTCCTGCAAGCGAAAGACCACATTGAGCATAGAATCTTGATTCATCGATCTCGCCAGCAGAATAACATTCAAGCGCTGCAAGCAACAAAAGTTGTCCCTGCGGTGCGCCACCATCTTCTGAAAAATGTACAGCCTCAGCATATGATCTTGCGGCAAGACTATGTTCGCCCCTATGCTTATAGTTTTCTGCTTCAGCGATAATATCAGGATACTTTCTTATTATGTTTTTATGGTCCATCTTTTCACCTCATGCATTCATCTTAAGCGCAACAATCATCAAACTCTGACCCCAGCCAAGAGGAGTGTTCTCATTGTGCTCATCAGTGCCTGCGTAATATAATTCAGGAAGTTCGCCTTTGTCGTTTAGGACATTCAATGTCTTTCTCATATAATACGCTGCCTTGTCTGGCTTGTTCATCTGTTTGTAGATAATGGCAAGCCATGGAAAACCAAATGTCCATTCTGCCTCTCCTTTACGATTGAAATATGCGTCATCCAGATAACGAAGGACTCCCCTTTCTCTGACAAGCATCTTCTCGATGTTCTTGAGGATCATGTCTCTTTGTTCAATTGAGACGATATTATAGGGATAGATCAGTGATAACAATGCGAGATCGCATTCCTTTGTCAGGGATTCTCTTGGAAGAAGCCGATTCAATGTCTCTTCTCCTTTCTCGACAAGACCATGCGGCACATCGACAATCTTCGATATCATCTTAAGACCAGCGACACATGCACCGACTGATGAAGCATGCACTTCTTCATTCTCTTCCCACATGCCGTTGTCTTCATCCTGCCAGTATTTTAAAGAAGCGAGATAATAGACAAGTTTCTGGACAATCCTCCGATCATTCTTGTCACACATCACTTTTATGCCTTTTAGCTCCAGATCACCAAGCTTGAACAGGAAAGCGCCGATAGAATCATTCTGCTTGTTGCCCCAGTTCTCATGAAATTCATCAAGTGTCTCTGGATCGCATCTCGCATGGATATATTGCCAATCTGCGACCGGTTTCTCTACGATGGCCAGATCGATCTTATATTCATGTTTTCTGAATAGATCAAGAAGTGCCTTATACGCTCTGACAACATCTTTTGTATTGCCAGAAGCCTCAAAGCCAAGAGCAGCATATATATTATCTCTAATCCATGCCTGCTTAGAATAATGGGTCCTTTTGTCGAGTGCGGCCACAAACAGCCCTTTTGGGTGCTGTAGCTGCTTTAGGATATCAAGCGAATTAGTGAGTATTTGTTCAGTCATGCGATCACCACCCTTGTACAGTTTACTATTTTATAGTAGTTAGAATATTTAAATCTTTCGGATTGTTATCACTTTGTTGTGGTAAATATGTGCTGGGAAGCTTTATTGTGTAGAAAACAAGTACTTGAAACCCTTGAATTCAGCTCCTATTCAGTGTATAAACAAGAGATAAAGCGCCAAAAGCACCACTAAAGTGCCTAGATTCAGTAAAAAACCTTTCCAAAGCCTGTTTCTATCTCGTGGTGTCAGAAATTTAGCTATTATGAGAATAGCGAAAAACCCACCAAGATGAGCCATGTTTGCGACCCCTTGTGATGACGCAAGCACACCAGTGATATCGGATGCAAGGAAACTCCAGGCAATCAGAAATATAGGTATAGGGATGCCTAAAACCAGATAAGTGAACGCGAACGGGCTTGCTAGCATCGCAGCAGAAGAGAGGCCTGATATAGCGCCAGAAGCGCCATTCGCGAAATAATCCATGGACGTAAGATGGAACACATCATCTGCGATGCCACTTATGACTGCAGACAGAAAATAAATGAACAGCATCTTTCCTGGTCCGAATTCTTTCTCAACTATCCTACCGAGAATGAAAAGGAACATCATATTGCCCATCAAGTGACCTATCGAGAAATGGACAAACCAATTCGCGACAAACGCAATGATATTAAAGCTTAGCAATTGCGATGGACCGTCAAGAAGATACGATGTTGTGAAACTGTCTGTGATGATGCCAGTTATCGACCCGATCTGGATAAGTATGAACGCGATCACGTTCAACAGGATAAGCCATGCTGTTGCCTTCGCTTCCCAGACAAATCTCCATGCCCGAATGA
>PCVE01000142.1 GCA_002762705.1 Candidatus Woesearchaeota archaeon CG11_big_fil_rev_8_21_14_0_20_43_8
GGTTCTCACTAATTGGTTTGATACAGGCACAACCGGAGTCGCACCAAATTATTTTCACCTAGAGATTCAAGTATCATCGCAATCATCGATCCATGCATCGACTGACTGGGAAGTATGGGACCAGAACATGAGTGAGTTAGTATGGCAATCAGTCAGTGCGACAGGCCTTTCGAGATATCATCTGCATACACCTGACGGCGAATTCATCGGTAGTCTCTCAGGGTCAAGCCAATTAGATTTTGGTAGCAGCTACAATGCAAGATTTCGGTTCCACGATATAAGTGGCGCGATTACTGGATGGTCACCGTTATTCACATTCACTACGTTGACACAACAAGCACAGGGCGGCGGATTCACATGGACTGCTGCGCCAGATTTCAAAGTCGAGCCTTTCGCTGGTCCGCTTGATGTCCCAGTGCATATTGCCGCGGCTCCCGTTGGAATGTACAGCAGCCTTCCCGACAATCAGGAACCCTGGTTATATGTGACAGAACTCTATGGCAAGATAAAAGTCATACATAAAGATGGAAGCATCGTCACATATGCGTCTGGGCTTCTGAATTTTGATCCATTCAGCAGCATAACCGGTGGAGGCCAAATGGGCCTTGTCGGATTATACGTCGATGACATCTCAGGGGATGTCTACGCGGGAATGACATATCTGGACTCAAACAGCAACATCAAGAACAAAGTAATGCGATTCATATCATCAGACGACGGGAATTCTGTCACTGGCACACAGATATTGATCTCAGATCTACCTAGCTCTGCATCACATCAGGTCGAGCAGATAACCAAAGGGCCAGATGGAAAGCTCTATCTCAATCTCGGTGATGGACTCAATCCTGGAAACGCGCAAAGTGACTCGATACTAGCTGGTAAGATAGTGCGGATGAATATGGATGGCAGCAATGTCGAGATATATGCAAAAGGATTCCGAAATCCATTCGGAGCTGATTGGAGACCAGGAACAGATCAGTTATTCGTGACAGACAACGCCCCGAACACGGGCGACAGGATAGTCAGAGTGATTCCTGGAGAGAATTATGGCTGGGGGATAGATGACAATTTCGCCACATTCAATGCAATGCGGATCTTTACGACCGATGTCTCACCAGTAGATGTCGAATTCAATCCAGGAAGCAAAGGTTTTCCGGGCGAACTTGACGGTCGAATGTACGTCGCTGTCGCTGGACCAGTCTACACAAAAGGAGAGACCCTTAGCAAGCACATTCTTGAACTAAGTCTAGATCAAGATGGCAATGTTATCAATAATCGGGAACTTGTAAAATACACTGGCTCGGGATATGGCACTCCCATCGGCCTGGACTTCGGTTTGGATGGATTATATTTCACCGATATCTACGGTGAATCCGGATTCATCGGTCTTGGAAAGACAGATGCTTATGTGTTCAAGGTCTCACCAGGCGTGAACACAGGGGGCAGCACAGGAGTATCGTTCAAGGCAGGTATAGAGATATCACTTTGGTATCCAAAACTCCTGGGGGGAAATGTAGAATATGAATTCACATGCAAAGGACTCTATGGAAGCGAAGATTATGTATATGATTTCAATTATGGAGACGGACAGCAAGTTTTCTATGACCTCGCCGGCAAGAAACTCCACAGCTACCCTTACACAGATCAGGATTATATCGTCTCATGTACTGTTCACGATCAATCGAATGGACAGCAGTCAACTGCAAGCATGACAATAAATCCCGGCAACTACATCGCTGAGCAGCAATAAGAATGTAAAA
This sequence comes from Candidatus Woesearchaeota archaeon CG11_big_fil_rev_8_21_14_0_20_43_8, assembly GCA_002762705.1. Classification (GTDB taxonomy): domain Archaea; phylum Nanobdellota; class Nanobdellia; order Woesearchaeales; family CG08-08-20-14; genus CG08-08-20-14. The sequence continues at coordinate 1,761 of PCVE01000142.1, forward strand.
ATGAAAGCTCTGCTCTGATTTTGGCAAAACAATTGTGTGAAACCGGGGTCAGATCCTATGAGCGCGCCATAGCGAAAGTGATTACAGCTTGGGTACATGCCTCGCAGCTTGCTCCTATTGGGTTTTTGATTCAGCACAATAATTTCGTCAAACATTGAATACACCAAAAATATCCCCTATCCTTCAGAACAAATCCGTATGAAAAATCACAAAACATACCAAAACCATTAAAAGAATCATATAATATACTACATCTGATGGGGATTCGCTTGAGAAACATAGTCCTAGCTCCATTTTCTTCCCTAGCTTTAAGTATGCCGGCAAAAGCGACAGAAAAAAAGACAGATCTTGCCATGCGCATTATGAAACGACCAGACATTGAACTCGATCTGCCCGCAAGAACATATCATAGAAATGCTATTTTGAGACCAAAAAAGGTTGATCCGTTCGGCTGCTACAAATGGGGCTGCGTGAGACTACCTGGATACGACCTTGAACGGAGCACGATCGATGACGTGAAAGACCGGTTCTCGATGAAAAGGAGCAACGCATTCCTTGATCTTGAGCTTATGACAGTGCACTGCCATTTCACATGGCGGACATACAGCATAGGGGGGAATATATGAAAGAAAGACAAAGAAGAAGACAATATCGCTTGAGAGCGGAGCTACCGTCGGACGATACTTCGGCAAATACATCCCTTGGGGCACTTATGTGAAAACGAGATATGACAGCTATTTCGCGGAGATGGAATTCTTGAAATGGAAGATATTCAAGGAATTGAATGATGAATATAAAGTGAAGCTGTCGACAAATCTCGGCAAGGCCTTTGTCAGTGTCTATTATGGCAAAGCGCCTTGGTCCTGTTTCTGGGTCAAACGCCACTGGGGCAAGATCGATTACACGGCAGGCGCGAGCGTCTTCTTCAGATTCGATGAGAACAAGGTATTCGGACCTAAGTATTAAATCCGAATCAAAGTCATCTTCATTTTCAGAAACATTTATTAATGCCAAATAATCTAGCAGATATAGATATTTTGGGGTATATAAAAGAGGCAGATACATGATCAAGAAACTCATGTCTAAATTGATGGACAAATTTCTCACAGGCATCTTCAAGAGGAAAAAGAAGATTAGATTAGGCTTGTATGGACCACCAAACGGCGGTAAGACAACCTTGGCAAACAAGATCTGCGAAGATTGGCTCGGCAAAGGCAATGCCATGGGTACAGTCTCTGCTATCGAGCACGAGACCCGTGAAGTGACTGTGAAAGAGCAGATCATCGTAAAGTCAAAAGACAACAAGAAAGAGATAGAATTCACACTTGCAGATACTCCGGGCATAGCGACAAGGATCGACTATGAGGACTTCATGAAGAAAGGCATGAAAGCGAAAGAGGCCAAGAAAAGAGCGAAAGAGGCGACAAAGGGCGTCATCGATGCCATCAAATGGTTAGATGAAATGGATTGCGTCATCGTCGTGCTCGACTCGACAAAAGACCCTTATTCGCAGGTCAACATAACCATCATCGGGAACCTCGCAGCGCGGGACATACCAGTGCTCGTCGTCGCCAACAAGATCGACATGAAAAAAGCGAATGTCAAGAAGATAGAGAACGCATTCCCGCAATACAGCGTCGTCCCGATATCTGCAAAAAAAGGGAAGAACATAGAGAAGTTCTATGAATCCTTATTCGAAGTGGCTGATTAAAATGATACATGTACTAACAATCGAATTCATACCGTATTTCGAGATAGAGAGACTGGATTCAAGCGCGCGGATCGACAGACTGCTGAAAGTGGTCAAGCAGAACAAGATTGTCCTTCTTGAAGGACGCCTTAAGAAGACTGAAGAGAGCGACCTGATCGCGAAGACCATGTCGATGATCGATGAACATTTCAAAGGCATCGAACTTGCTGTGGTCGATCCGGATAAAGCTGAATCCAGACGTTTCATAGAACGGCTAAGAAAAGAGGTCGTAAGCCTGCTTCTTGGCGACAGGCAAGGATTCACGATCATCGGACCTGCGAACATAGTGAAAGAGATCAAGAAGGATCCAAACAAGATCCAGCTCCTGACTGAAGAAGTCAGAGAGAAATTCCCACATAAGAAAAAGCAGGGAAGTTCTAAGAAAAAGAAGAGAAGATAGAGTGAGAAAATATTTAAATGGTTCTTTGATACATAGCCATACCATGGATTACAAAGATGTTATCGAATATCTCTATAAGAGAGGATTCTTCTCGATCAAGCTTGGGCTAGACAACATCACAAAGCTCTGCGAGGATCTTGGCAATCCACAGGACTGTTATAAGACGATACATGTCGGCGGGACCAATGGTAAAGGATCGGTTACGACATTCATCGCATCTGTGCTTATAGAACAAGGTTACAAGGTAGGAGTATACACAAGTCCGCACCTTGTCGATTTCTGCGAGAGGATAATGATAAATAAAGTCCTGATTCCACAGATAAGAGTCACTGAGATCATGGACAAGATGATACCATTCATTGACAAACACACTTATTTTGAGATAGTAACTGCGATGGCTTTTGAATATTTCAGACGTGCAAAAGTCGACATAGCCATAATAGAAGTCGGAATGGGTGGTAGACTCGATGCGACAAATATAATCAAACCGATATTATCAGTCATCACAAATATCTCATTAGAACATACAAATTATCTTGGCGAATCCATAAAGATGATCGCGGCAGAAAAAGCCGGGATCATCAAGGAATGCACTGATGTGGTCACAGGGACCACTGGCGACGCTCTTGAAGTCGTCCTGCATGTCGCCTTGAAGAAATCATCTCTTGTGCACATGCCTGAAGTATTGACCCATGAGATATCCATGAAAGGATCATTCCAGAGAAGGAACGCGGAGATCGCCGTGAAAGCGATAGATATCCTGAAGCTCAAAGGCATGGATATCAGTGAAGAGGCTGTCAGGCGTGGCATGAAAAACGCTTATTGGCCTGGAAGGCTCGACTTTATCGAGGACATGCTCATGTTTGACTGCGCCCATAATCCTGACGGGGCAAAGAATCTCATCGCTGAACTCAAACTTATGGGATATGATGATATCATCTTAGTGGTCGGAATAATGAAAGACAAAGAGATCGACAAGATGTGTGCAGAATACCGAAAGATCGCGGGACCGAAGATAATCACTGTCCCAAAGATCGAACGCGCCGCGCAGGCAGATCAGATAAAAGAGTATCTATTCAATGCTGAGATAGTAGAAGATGTCAAAGAAGCCATCTTCCATGCAAAGAAGATCGCAAAAGGCAGACTAGTGGTTGTTACTGGCTCGATATTCACAGTCGGCGAAGGATTCTCATCCCTTGGGCTTGAGCCATTTAACCCCTAGATAAACTAATGGTGTGTCGGCGAACGCGAAGAACACCTTGAAAAGCCAGTATGGGAAGATCAACGTCAGGATGAATCCAGCAGTGAACTTTGGCGTCAGATGATAGAACGCGATGAACATGAAGATGCTTGTGTCAATGAATTGCGATACAATAGTCGACATGTTATTTCTGAACCAAAGCATCTTTCCTTTGGTCTTCCTCTTCCAGAAATTGAACGCCCAGATATCATGATGCTGGGCTAGCAAAAACGCGATGAGGCTTGCGACGATCATGCGCATAGAGCTTGAGAAGATCGTCACGTAAGCAGCATCGCTCTCATATCTTGCTGCTGGCGGAAGATGGATACCTATATAGACCAGAGCCATCGTTATCAATAGCGCGAGGATGCCTGCGTTCACGAACTGTTTCGTTATCTTCCTGCCCCTGACCTCTTCGATCACATCTGTACATATGAATGTCAGCGGATACGCGAATATACCGACAGACACAGACACTCCGAGGATTGTAGTTATCTTCCCGCCAAGAAGGTTCGCAGCGATAAGTGCAGTCATAAAGATACCCAACAAGATGAGAGTCTTCTTCTCAAGCAATCGTCGTTCGTTTATATCCATATTCTGTCAAGGATTATCCCTTGATTTATATTGTTTTGCTGATGGCAAACCTTTATAAGGCAAAATATCCAAGATAGATGCATGAAGCCATGGGTTGAAAAGGCCGAACGGTTCGTCCACAGGGCGATCCCATACAGTCTTGTGATTCTATTATTTGTCATAGTCGCTGAGATATTCTTCAGCGAGTGGGCGCATCATCATGAATTATTGGTAAAAGGGGCTGATTATCTAGTGGTCTTTGTATTTGTGCTCGATCTCATATTCAAATACAACAGGATGAGGAATCTGCCAAAATTCTTAAGAAGCTCTTGGCTTGATATCATCGCAGTGTTCCCTTTTTTTCTGGTCTTTCGTCTCATCGAAGAACTGTCCTCTGCAATAAGAGCAGGAGAGATTGCGCAGACATCGCTTCATGAAGTGCTTGAAGTAGAGAAAGCGGCGAAGGTACTCAAGCAGGGCACAAAGGGGACAAGGATGGCAAAGGCGGCGATAGCCATCCGTTTTATACGCCCATTACTCCGAATTCCAAGATTCGCGAAAGCGATAACGTATTTCTGGCATCCAAAACATCATGATCCAGCGTATGGTCCAGCATATAAGAAAAAGAAGTGAAATATAATTCATTAATATTTCCATCGGATTCTTTATCTGAGCACACTGCTTCGCAGAGTGCACTTCTATGAAATGAACTGCCCCTTGATATCTATGGGGCGGGGATATATAGCTTGGGAACTCAAAAGCAATCCAAGCATTGCGAAACATCACTATTCTGGGTGGGGACTACATCCACAATGAAATAGTACCTTTCAAAGCCTACAAAAAAATATAAAGCCCTGCACATTCCAAAAGATACAACGTGAAGTGGGATGGGAAAAAGAGGGTGAGTGAACTTCCTGATTCTATAAAAGAGATTTTTCTATCTGAGGCACAGTATTTGTATAATGAACTTTCTAAGAACATACTTGAAGTTGTTTTAGTACCGGCGCCAGTACGCAAACATCCCTACCATATGATACGTAAAGTAGAGAACAGAAATCCAGATTGGTACCAGCAATTATATTCTGAGTACCAACACTTTCGCCGTGATAGGTCATTGAATGCACTTGAAAGAATCTGCAATCAAGAAGACATGGATTTTAAGCATGGGCAATATAAGTATGATTCGATATACCGCGACCTGATATATCAAAGATTGACAGAAGGCTATGATTGCCAGTGCGGTGAAGTCCCACCGGATGATGATGTGAAAGGATTCTTCAATTGAGTCTTTTTTCTTCCTTTCCTTTGGCAGATAATTCTCTTCAGAAATAATTGCTTTTCCTATATTTTTTCAATATCTTTTCTTGTTCTTCCTGCTATGCTCCCGCCCTTATGAGCAGAATCATTACATTCATCGAAGCCTTGCGAATCAACATCACATGTAATATCTTTTGTCGCTTTTTCTCCGACCATAGTTAATATCAATTCCCAATCAGTCATGTGATCTCGAAGGTTTGGTTCTTCTTCTGAAGCTGTTTGAACTTTTTGTATTCTTTCACAGTCTTTCCAAAAGTCGTTTCAGATAATTCTCAAATCAACCCATATTTCTTTTTCATATGTTCATAAACGATACCAGACAGTTCTCTGATAATCCAACCTCTTGAATACTGCCAGCATACTCCATCAGCCCGCCTGTCTCTTTGTATGATTCCAATTATGTTATATGGATAGCGTTTTCCGTCTTTTCCCTTAGCAGACAATAAGCCCATATTGCCACAGAGCATACCGGTTGTCCCAGACTTATCGTAGACAAGTGTCTCTTTTGGAATCGATTTGACCCGCTTATAGATACGATCATTATTTGGAAGATGCATATATCTTAAGATCTTATCAGAATAAGGTAATCTCTGTGCCCACAGTTCCTGCAGGAACCGGTTATAATCATCAGCAGATGCCATGTTTTTGTATGTCTTTCCGCCTTTAGGGATATATTCCACGATTGACATCTGCTTGAAGATATGTGGATAATTGTCAATGAGCAAGTGATGCACTTCATCTGGCCCGCCAAGAGATCTCATGATCAGATTCGTCGAATGATTGCAGCTATCACGAAGCATCCACATGAGACGCTTCATGTTGACAGCAGTGTATCGATATAGACCATTTCTGACGCCATGAAAATAAGCGAGAGCGACGAAAGGCTTTACCATGCTCGCGGTCTGCATCGGGACATGCGCATTTCTCGAAACAATAGTCTTCCCAGCGACATAATCATGCACTAAAAAGGCAATTGTCTCATGACGAGTCAACTTGCCACCATCTATCTTTTCAGACAAGCATGATTCGATCTTACTCTCAAGCGAAGATGCATATGCGGTATCTGGAATACCAACCATAGCTGATGCTAAGCCTAGGCCAAACACCCTGCAAAAATCTCTTCTTGTTGATTCCATTGATGGCAGGGATAAGGCCGGGATATTTAAGAATTGCTAAAAAATAAAGCATAGATACAGAAGCCACCCTATATTGCATTACGGATCTCACGTATATCCATTATCTCTTTCAGTGCATAGATAGTATAATCAGGCACATACTTGGCGACATCTTTTAGATGCTTATCTTCAAGCAATTCCTGCATGAATCCACTTAGATCAGCCTTATTTTTTTTCAACAAAGTGCTTGTCGCGCATTCGCCCATCCACTTCCCGCAGACAAGAAGAATGGATTTCATCCCT
>PCVE01000048.1:0-105 GCA_002762705.1 Candidatus Woesearchaeota archaeon CG11_big_fil_rev_8_21_14_0_20_43_8
TGATGTGAAAGGGTGCACTGGTCACGTCGTTCCAGTCTATTTCCTTGATGTCGATCTTGAAGAGAATGTTGATTGGTTCAGAGAAGCAGGACATTCTTTATATGG
>PCVE01000048.1:179-8475 GCA_002762705.1 Candidatus Woesearchaeota archaeon CG11_big_fil_rev_8_21_14_0_20_43_8
GATACGAGTCGATCGAGACAAATCATATGAATGAAGGCCATGCGGCGTTCCTTACGCTTGAACTTTTAAGAGAACAGGGATGGAACACTCGGCAGGTGAAGAGCTCATGTGTTTTCACGACGCATACGCCTGTGCCTGCTGGCCATGACCATTTTGATTACAGTCTGATACATAAAGTGATCACCGGCGGTGAATTGCCTGAGCATATCGGGCATCTCGCTACGTATAATGGTGATCTTTCCCTGACAAAGCTTGCTTCGAATCTGAGTAGATACATAAACTCTGTCGCAGAGAAGCATGCTGAAGTCACGAAGAACATGGAAGTTTTCAAGGGTATGGATATACATCACATAACAAATGGTATACATGGCAGGACCTGGACTTCAAAAAGTTTCCAGAAGTTATTTGATCAATATTTGCCAGGTTGGGATCTTGATCCAGACAGGCTTGCTTGCGCACAGGAGATACCTGATGATGAGATCTTGTCTGCGCATGCTCAAGAGAAAAAGCGTCTGATCGATTATGTCAATGGCAGTCTTGCAAAGCAAGGTTCTATTCCTAATTTTAAGGATGATCTATTGACTATAGGATTCGCGCGACGAGCGACTGCTTACAAACGTGCGGACCTGATCTTCAGCGATCTTGAACGTCTGGTGTCTGTCTGTGATGGAAAAGTCCAGTTTGTTTTCGCAGGGAAAGCGCATCCAAAAGACAATGTCGGAAAGAATCTTATCCAGAATATAGTCCAGAAATCAAAGGAGCTGAGTGGAAAGGTCAATATAGCCTATCTTGAGAATTATAACATGGATCTTGGAGCGATGCTCACTTCAGGAGTCGATGTATGGTTAAATAATCCACAGCGTCCGCATGAAGCGTCAGGTACAAGCGGCATGAAAGCTACACACAATGGTGTGCCGAATTACAGTGTGCTCGATGGCTGGTGGATCGAAGGCCATGAAGAAGGGGTGACTGGTTGGGCAATCGGACCGGACCCGCTTGAATGCGATCTATCTGCTGATACATCGAAGATGGATGTCGAGGATCTTTATTCCAAGCTTGGTAATATCATCATCCCGATGTTCTATGATGATAAGGCTTCATGGGTGAAGGTCATGAAGAACGCTATCGCGAAAAATGCATCGTTCTTCAATACTACTCGTATGGTGAAAGAGTATAAAGAGAAAGCTTATCACTTATGAGGTTTTTTGTATACTAGTGTATATTTATACTATTTTTTGGGTTCTTGTTTACATCTAGTTTTATAAAGCAAGGCAGAATCCTTCCACTATCCATGAGGTCATAAATATGCGAGATGATATAAGCATTTTAGTTGTCCAGCCAGCAGAGAAGTTCGGTATAGAGGCTGCGACACTTAGGAATGAATTTGGCAGTGTGTATGTCGCATTTAATCTAGAGGCCGCAAGGATGAAGCTTGCAAGTTCGATCGCTGATGATGGGTTTGGTTCATCAAGTCTTGATGTCGCGATAATCGATCCATATACACCATTATATAACAGTAGCCTACGTGGAATTGATGAAGTGGCGATCTATGATTTTTTTGTTGATCTGAAACATGCTGGGATCTCTGTGATATATGCAAGTAGAAAATATGATCCCCAGTCTTTTGGTCTGATGGAACATGTGCATTATGATATCGCGCTTCCAAAAGATTATGATATTTTCCATATAAAAGAGAATGTTCTACGTGCATCTAAGATGAAGTGAATATCAGGCAGATAATCTGTAATAATCCTCAAGTATGATCCGATCCATCTCTTTTAGATCTTTGACGATATAGAGCCGACCTTTTCCAAGCTCTATTATCTTCTCTGCGAGATCTCTTCCTTTGTCGTCGATATCTATCCCGACAACAGATATGGTTATCCCGCTTTTGTTCGCGATCTCGACAGCTTTCAAAGTGTCTTTTGTCGGATCCTCGCCCACCGTCGGAAGCGCATCTGTTATCAATATCAGATGCCTTGTCACATTCTTCTCATGGAACAGATCCGTCGCTTTCTCTATCGTCTTTGCTATGTCTGTCTCTTTTGATGCGCGGATATTCACCATCGATTTTACGAGGAGTGTGAGGTCATCTGTCGGTTCGATCGATTCTTTTATGTCAGAACCAAATACAATCAGACCGACCTTGTCTTTCTCTTCTGTCGCCCGGTATGCGAGAGCGATGCCTGCTTTCTTGCATGTGCCGATCTTCTCTCCTTTCATAGAACCGCTTGAATCCATCGCGATGATGACATGCACACGTCCCTTGCTCTGTCTTGTGAATATACGAAGATCACCTTTTGTCAATTTCCGATGGCCACGCCGTATAGCAGCCTTGACTGTGCTTTTCATGGCGAGATCTTTATACCTGTCACCTTTCTTGTAGGTCTTGATATCATTCTTCACTCCATAATGTGAGGTCTTGTTGTGATATTTTTTTCCGATAGTCCCCTTTGGCACAAGATTCTCGATCTCTTCGACAAAGCACGAGAGGGCGGCGAGCTCAGCTGCTTTCTCAGTGAATTCATAGTTCTTGTCCACAAGACCGTCCTTCTTCAATTGGTCGAGATTCTGATGGATCTTCTTCTTCACATCTGCCATGAATTCAGGTATACCTACATTCTTCTCGATGTAGCTATCATCATATCCAGTCAGTTGTCTGATGAGCGATGGCCCATATATGTTCTTCGCAGTAGAATAATTGTCGACCAGCTGTTCGAAAAGAAGGTCTGGTGTGAATGCGCCGATGCCTTTGTTGATAGATTCTTTGATGAAATCTGCCTGGTCTACTGTCTTTTTGTCATTATCAATGACAGAATGCATAAGACCATCATCAAGCTCTTTGAATCCAAGCTTTCCTGTGGCTTCTTCTATCTCTTCTCTTGGGGTTGCTTCGCACTCCATGTCAAAGTGAACCACCTGACTTGTCCTCTTTGATATGGACATTAGAATCAGAGATCCGAAGTTTCTTCTTCACTTCTTCGAACTCTTCACGGACGAATTCATCTGCGTTCTTCAGAAGTCTCACAGATGGTTTCAATCTGATGCGATGCGTGATGACTGAGTCAAGCACTTCTTCCACATCGATGACTGATACACTCTTTCGTCCATGCAGTTTTGCGTTTGCCTGGGATCTTTCATAGAGGCCAAGAGATGCTCTCACAGATGGCACTTTCTCAAGATTCTTGTCAGATCTTAGTGATCTGACTAAGCCCACCATGAGTGTCAGCATGTCTTCAGGCACATCTATGATCTTTTTTCCTTTCTGCCTGACAATGTGGGATTCAGTCACTTCATCTTCTGGATATGTCATGTATATCGCATCGAATCTGTCAAGAAGCACATCTGATAATTGTTCGGTATTTGAATCTTCTGGATTCATCGTCGCTATGAATATGAAATCTGTCGCGAAATCTATGTCATATGAGCCGATTGTGACTCTGCCTTCAGAGAGAGCTTGCAAAAGTGCGTTCTGTAGTTTCTCTGGGCATCTGTTGAGCTCATCGAAGAATAAAATGCCATTGTTGGCCTTGAATATCTTTCCTGGCGTGAACGCTTCTGTCGATAATGGGCCGAATTCCAGCGCTTTTATCGGATCGATATCTCCAAGAAGGTCTTCAGCAGTGAGATCTGGGCTTCCTTGTACTCTTATAAAACGCTGGGCGCCTTTGATCACTTTTCGATCATTAGTCTTTCCAGATAAGCATTCTGGACAGACTGGTCTTTCTGGCAGGCAGTGAAAGCCGCAATCCATGACTTCAAGCTCTGGGAGGACTTTCGCTATATTCTTTGCGATAGTGGTCTTTCCTACGCCTGGTGGGCCGACTATGACAATATGCCTGTCTACGATCAGCGCACTTTTGAGAAGTTTCTTCGCCTTGTCCTGGCCAAGGATGTCATTTAGCGGGTCTGTTGTCAATGTTGTCTTGAAATTTTCTCTTGGCATGGCGCTTTATGAATCGCGGGGACTATATAAATGTTCTCAAGAAAATTTTGCTAACGTAAAATGGTGCTTTTAATGGGCAAAATGTTCTATGTATTGCAACTATATTGCAATGCAAAGAAACCAATGATCTCTCGTGGAGATAAAAACAGACTTTATCTACTACCACTAAATTTATAAATCACTTTCATCATGTAAAATATCAAAGATGTTAGCGCTTGTATCATTTTTGATTGTCATCCTTTTCTCTTTGATAGTTGTCAAAGTGGGTTCTGTCGCTCTTGAGACGACAGGACTTTCAAGAGATATCGCTGCGTTCCAGGCGCAGTCTGCGTTCTCTGGTGTTGGATTCACGACAAGAGAATCAGAATCTTTGATGACACATCCTTTGAGACGGAAGATACTTCGTTTCCTGATGCTCATGGGAAGCGCAGGACTCACATCCGCTATCGCGACACTTATCTTGACGTTCATGAACGTCAAGGGTGAGCATTCATTGCTTGGGTTGACAATCAGCAATCTGGCGGCCACAATCTTCGCGATTGTTTTCGTTTTGTTTGTGGTATTATTGATCTCACGTACACATCATTTTGATCTATTTGTCCGGTGGGTGCTAAAAAAACCTCTCCATCTCATGAAATCGCGCATGGCGCTATATGATTATGAGAGAATACTTGGTCTTTCAAAAGGCATGAGCATCGTTCAGTTCGAAGTGCCTAAAAGGCATTGGATGGCCAACAAAAATATCGGAAAATTGAAGCTCGAGAAAGAAGGAGTGATGGTGCTTGGGATCTTTCGTACTGTTCATGGGTACGAGGAATATATCGAGAATCCATCTGATGATTTCAAGATATCACATCTGGATAAGATTGTCATATATTGCAAGGATACGCTTGCTGCGAACCTCGCGAAGAGAGAGAAAGGCGCGAAAGGACAAGCAGAGCGTCAGGACGCAGAGAAGATACACCAGAGCCTTGATCTTCTCAAGCAGATACATGAGGATCATGTGGAAGAAGCCATCAAGAAATGATCAAAACAATATTCTTTTTGCTCGTGTGTTGATCAATTTTTTATATTCATATTTTAAATCTTTGCTTATAAAACTGGATTCTATGAATTCAATCATCACTGGGATAGTTTTTTTAAATTTTTCATAGGTGTTTTTCAATGCTGTGTCATTGATTTTTAAATATTCTGCAACTTTATCAAAATCGTATCTTGTGATTCTATTTTTCTTTCCATTCAATGTAAGTGCCATCTCCTCTGGGTCGGATGGTATCAGGATCTTAGTGGCGACAAGATCATATGCTTTTGATAAAGATATTGTATTATCTTCGGATCTGAGGAGAGAGAAATTTTTCAGGTGCATATCTGCATTTCCGCAGATGAAACAGAATAGTGTGATCTCAAATAAATTGATTATATCCAGTCCCGGCGCATCTGAAAACTTGGTTAATGTACGTCCTATTTTTTCGATTGATCCCCTATATTTATTCTCGCTCATTGTTTCAGTCAATTGACACATATCTTCCATATGTAATTTATTATTCTTCTCTCTATCGATACGTTTTGTGATATACGCCAGTTCACCGGATTTCAACTTGATCAAAGTGTGTGGAACTGTTTCTATTCCACATATTTTTGCAAGGTGCATCGTCAGATCTTCTATCTCTGGAAGCGAAGGATAATTTTCAGTCGGTGGTTTTAATATATAATCTCCGAGAACACCAACAATTGTAAGTCTTTTTTTTTTGTGCAATCCCGTTTTCCGGTCAAATTGCATAGATAATTTGGGTTGTACACCCGGTACAGTGATGCGATCTATTATACTTTTTTTTGCTAGTTCTCCGATGTCTGATAATACATATGGTATAGTCGGTGGGATTTTTGTGCCAAAGATTTTTTTGGAGCATTCTCCATGATATTCTTTATCCGATTTTTTGTAGCAATAGAAGCATTTCATTTTTCTGACACCACTTTTACTGCGCCGATACAATCTTCACAGCATGCAAGTAATAAAGCCATCCGATCTCTTCTATCTATCTTCCAATTCACTTCCGCGATGTCAAGAAGCCAACCTTCTGGTATCAAGCCATCGAAGAACGGGAAAAGCATATCGCTTTCATATTTTTTCTCCTTTAAAGGAAGTGTCAGACTTACTGGCATCGCTTCTTTTGATTCACGATATGAATCATCATATGTAAAGATATAACCATTTTCGGTTTCTTCTATTGTTCCGGCGAAGGATTCTTTATAATATACTGATCCTTTTCGATTCATTCTTCATTCCTCGCGGGTTTAAGTTCAGATCTGAAAAGCGCAAGCACCTGATTGACTTTATCCATCCGCAATGTGGATTTTCCTTGTTCAAGATCTCTTATGAATCGTAGTCCGACTCCAGCTTTTTTTGCTAGTTCTATCTGTGTGAGATTATGTCTTTTCCTGCATTTTTTTACATATTCTGTTAATTTTGTCTTCATTATGTTTGATTGGTGTTTGATATATTAATATATTTGTATCTTTTATACCTTATTGGGTATGATTTGTGATTTATTTGGTGTTTGTATACCCTATTGGGTATAATGGGCATGTTTGAACTTTAATTATACCTTAAAGGGTATATTTACAAAGATTAATATATCTCTTTTGTCTTCTTTTTTTGGTGATATAGATGAAAAATATTCATGTCCTCCCATATACTCCTCAGCTGCAGGGGCTTTATACAATAATCCGTGACAAGACAACACGCCGCGATGATTTTCGTTTCTATGCTGATCGTATAATCAGATTGCTGATCGAAGAAGGCCTCAATTTTCTTCCAATCGAAGAAAAAAGAGTTGTGACTCCGACTGGATCAGATTTCAAAGGTGCAGTATTCAGGGGTGAGATCTGCGCTGTGTCGATCGTACGCGCCGGAGAATCTATGGAACATGCGGTGAAAGAGGTCTGCAAGCGTGTCAGGATCGGAAAGATCCTCATCCAGCGTGATGAAGAGACTGCTGAGCCGATATTATTCTATTCTAAATTACCACCTGATCTAAAGAAACGATACGTCTTGCTTTTGGATCCGATGCTCGCGACTGGTGGCTCAGCATGCAAGGCGATAGAAGTCTTGAAAGATGTCGGCGTCGCTGAAGAGAAGATAATATTTGTGAATCTGATCGCATGCCCTGAAGGGATAAAGAGATTGACATCTGAACACCCAGAAGTCAAGATAATAACTGGTTTCATAGATAAGGAACTGAACGAGAAAGCGTTCATCCTCCCTGGTCTAGGCGACTTCGGTGACAGATATTTCGGGACGGAGTGATGTATTCTGTTGTGGCAGGACGCCTTATCGTGACTGATCATCCATCTTATTGAATGTCTCGACGAGAAAAAACATCGCGGCAGGATGGACGAACACCATCGCAGCAAGCATACCAAGTTCGCTCATGAGCGGGACCACGCCAAGCAATCCGATGGCAAAATTTACGCAAAAGATCACGCCGCCATAGCATCCGACATAGAACAGCATATCCCAGAAATTAGTTCTCATGAGAGCTATACCTCGCTTGATGCTTTCTATGACTGTCAGGTCATATCTAAGCAGTATAAATTGTGCGTATTGTGCAAGCAATGATGCCGCAAGCGTCGGAAGCAGGAGGAATGGAAGACCGATGAGCATCACGAGCATGAAGATGGCTGTGAGTATGATCACCCTAAAGATTTGTCGTCCGCTTGCCCATGAGAAGACAAATTTCTTATCTTTCATCAGAAGATATGATCTTGCGAGTGATGTGTTGATAAGGAAATAATACACAACGAAGAAAAGTATCGCGATAAATCCGATGGCAGAGAAAGCGAGCGCAGCTGGCCCAAAAACAAGATCCTCACTATCTCCCTGCATGAGCCCGACGATGAAGAAACATATATACATGATGGCATATCCGGCCATGACTGGGATGAATCTTTTCCAGATAAGATGATAATTCTTCTTATACCATGGAATCAATTTATCTTTTATCGGTGCGTATTCGATCTTGTGTTTCGTCGTGCTCATGATGAAAAGCACGATCTGTATCACACCACCGAGGAAGAATGAGGTGGCTATCACAAGCAATGGTATCAGAAAGGCAGATATGAATCCTGCGAATGCTTCAATTGACGCAGTGTCTGTAGCAAATCCGGTTATCGATTCGAGCACCACATAATCTCAAATGCCATCAGACTTTATTAATCTAGTGGATGATCCAAATCTATAATCTTGCATTTCCACTCGTCTATTGACGAGTGGTGATTTAGTGGAGATGCAAGGGTCCGAGAAAACGACCCGGAGCGAAGCGGAGCTAAGTTTGCTAAATTCTGCTTTAG
>PCVE01000116.1 GCA_002762705.1 Candidatus Woesearchaeota archaeon CG11_big_fil_rev_8_21_14_0_20_43_8
ATCTGGCAAAGAACAGTGTTGTCGCGAATGTGGTGCACAGTATGTCTTATGATAATGCGGGTCCT
The DNA here is from genome assembly GCA_002762705.1 of Candidatus Woesearchaeota archaeon CG11_big_fil_rev_8_21_14_0_20_43_8. Classification (GTDB taxonomy): domain Archaea; phylum Nanobdellota; class Nanobdellia; order Woesearchaeales; family CG08-08-20-14; genus CG08-08-20-14. The sequence goes on from PCVE01000116.1 coordinate 66, forward strand.
GTGGTCAGCGCGATAAGGTCAGACCATAGCGGTTCAGATGGGAAATATTATCTAGGTCTGGGTCCTGATAATATAACTGTGTCAGTGACTGATGCAGGTGTCGGTTTCGACATGACTACTATGTTCCTTGATCTTGGTTCGGTGACTGGAGATTCTAAGATGTCGCCAGTTTCGTGCACATCATCTGGTTGTGTGTGGTCTGGCATCTATATCAATTCGATATCAAAAGACGAGAAGAAGTATAAGATCGGATTGAGTTCTGATTCTTCGGATCTGCTTGGCAATCATGCGACTGGTCTCACACAGGAGTTCACTGTCGATCTGTCTTCACCTGTGATCGATGCTGTTGGATTGTTTGGAAACAAAGATGGATTATTTGTGTCGGGTGATTACATGCAGGCGATCGTCAACATAACCGAACTCAATGAGATCTCATCTGCGGTCGCGAATTTCTCTGGGATAATCAGCGGTCTTGATGATTCTACGGGGACATGCACCCAGATAGATGCAGATTCTGGGGAATGGCAGTGTGCATGGTCAGACAGCATAGGCCCTCTTGACAAAGGAAAAAAATCAGGGTATATCCGATTCGACATCACGGATCAAGCCGGCAACACTGTGAAGAGCAAGCATAAAGTCACCATCTATAGAACCGAAGACAATGATACAATCTCTGATCATTTTGATTCATCAATCGGCGCACCATCGCCAGATGCAGTGAATCGACATCTCATGGATTACATGAATACATTCATAACTTTCCCAGTGACATTAAATTCAGATGACGCTGTGCCTTTGCGAGTCACCCTCGAAGGCTGCACCGGTGAAGGGATGCAGATACTCAACAACGCAGCGCCATATACAAACAAGCCACGTCTGATACAGTTCCCATCAGACCTGACTCAGTTATATGTCGAGTTCTCATTCGATGTGCAGAGCTATCCATATGACAATCTTTCTATTGATTGCAATCTTGGCATCGTGAGTCTTGTCGATGGAAAGACTGTCTCGAATAAAGAGCTTGAGCCATTGAATTTCACGATACCTTTCTATAACCAACCATTCGGCACACTTGATTCTCAGGTCGGACGGAAGATAAATGAGACTGTCGATGGTTTCCTGATAGATTCTCTTGCGTGGATAGATTATGTCGAGAAAGTGATCATGATCGCCGAGAAATTATGCGGCATCTATAATGTGCTTCAGAACATCATGCTTGTCTGGGGGAAAGTCACATCGTTATGGGGTTCCTGCTGTGGTGGTGGGCTCACTGCTTCAGCAGCATGTTGTCCGCAGCAGCAGTCAAGCGCAGTCCAGCTTGAGGGCACTAAAGAAGGTCTCAAAGGAACTTATACAACCGTGAAAAAATGGTGTGCTTTGATCGGATGCACTGCTTTCTCGCCGCAGTGGACCAAAGACACAGGATATGCGGACAAATATTTCGATTGGGCAAAAGACAATAATCTCCCGATCAGTCAGTATAAGACAAATGTAGGTTATCTTGGCAATGTCGAGCCTAAGGACAGCCTTGTGTTGTCGGCTGTGTTCTTCTGCCTGCCTGGAGTCGTGCATAATCTTCAGAAGCTCAGGCAGATAGAATGCCAGTATGTGCAATGCATGGAGAACACAAAGAACGGTCTGCCTCTTTCGCTCTGCGAAGAGCAGCGTGATTATATGACATGCAAGTATGTGCTTGGCGAGGTGTTCAATCTTATACCGTTCGCAGCGGCATTCTCGCAGATACTCAAGAATGTCGACAATGCGCTCAAGAATCCATTGAATTTTGTCTCTACATCTGCGAGTGCTTATTGTTCACTCACTTGCCGTTCAGTCGGCACAGGGACGATGTGTTCGATATGTAGCTGGTTCGAGTTCGCTGGGATCGCGCGTGATGTGTTTTGTGATTTCGGTATCGGGCCAGGATGCGACAGAAGTGTGTTCAGCTCGAACTACTGGTCGCTTGATACGGGGATATGCGAAGATATCGCTGACAGGTATGATATATGATGAAAAAAAGAATACTGCTTGGATTGATCGGGATGTTGTTCGTACTTGTAGGTATGCAGTTCGCAGCAGGGGCATATGTAAGATGCACGACAGCAAAGACTCTTGAGATCTGTTCTGATTCTGGTTGCAAGATCACTTCTTTTCCTTCAACTGCTAAATGTCCAGACAAGATGCAGAGTGGCGTGATATATGATTGGTACACTGCATCTGATCTGAAGGACAAGAAAGATTATACTTGTGACTCCAGTGGTTATTGCTGGAAATCGACAACGACATCTTCTGGGACGACCAGTAATCCTTCGTCGACAACTGCGAGCAGCAGCACATCCGCGTCATCATCTGGTGATCCAGCCAAAGGCGATACACAATTCTCTGATGGCAAGACTTATATATTCTATGATGGGAAATGGTATGAGACTGTGACTAGCGGCGCTAGTGGTGTCGCAGGCAATCCAGGCGACAAGCAGGAGAATGCGAATGGCTATGCCATCAAGGGAAAAGATGGAAAATGGTATGTGGTCAAAAAGACCACTGTCGGCACTGATTTTGTGCCTGACCCAGTGTCCCTCACAAAGACAATCGAGAAGAATCTTAAATCCGACGCAGACTTCACGTATGGAAAAAAAGACGAGCAGACTGGTCTGACACCTGTGAAGGGCATGGATGGCTTATATGTGAAAGATGTGAAAGGCGACGGCGTCCCTGATGATAATCAAGTGTATGACAAGAACTGGAATGCCATCGGAAGCAGGAAGGACAAAGAGATAACGCTTTATGGCTCGAATCTTCATGTCGATTCAAAAGGCAAAGTATATGATTCGAGTGATAAATATCTTGGCATCGGTTTCAAAGTGACTGAAAACGCTGGTGGCGGCGCAAAATATTATTACACTGCTGACAAGAAGACTGTCGTCTATGATAAAGAAGGAAAAGTGCTGACAAAAGATGGCGAAGTCTTCGCGAACGGCGCATACATCGACAAGTCAGACAAGAAGAAAGTGTTCTATAACCGGAATGGGGCTGCGATCGCTGGTGCTGTATCTGATGGTTATGGGGGATACTATCTTGATGAGAAGCAAAAAGACGGCACTTCTGTCACTATGCATCATTATCTTGATGGAAATGTATATGGCGAGAAAGGATTCTTCGACACTAAATATTATTTTGGTAAAGAAGATAACAAAGGCGGAACTGTGGTGCAGCGTACATATGATCGATGTATCGATGCTCTTAGTGGGAATAAAGGGCCTGTCTGCCAGACCGAGGATGGTAGCACTGTATATGGATTCTCTGGTCAGGTGCTAGAAGATGCTGAATATAAAAACATGTTCAAAGACACTTTTGGGATCGGTTCCTTTGGCATGACACATTTCGGAAACGCAGTCGACACATGGGTCGGGCTGACAAGCAACAGGTATTTTTCACTTTTTTATTCGTCAGATGAGACCGAAATATACAAAACCTTAAAAGAGAATGAGTTCATAGGCGCGGTTCTTGGCGGCATAGAAGGGATATCTGGCGCGTTATGTGAGGGTCCTGTCATCGATATCGACACTTCTTCAGCGTCATTCTCTCCAAATGGCGGGTCGGCCTATGCGCATATCGAAGCTGAGCGTGTTGACTATCTGAATTATTCAGAAGGCGCTGAACCAACCATTAGATATCAATACTTGTTCACGATGGATGTCAATGTCGCAGGATGCAGAGATGATACATCAGTTACCACATGGATACTTGGGCAGAGCGAATCTGGCGTGACTGTCAGAAAAGAGCTTGTCGTGAACATACCCGCGCTCACATCTGACAATTCGACATTCTCCTTCAGAGGACCTGCGAAAAGCGCAAATTATTATTCAAAAGTCTGCATGAAGTTCAATCAGATCAATTATGATTGTTTTGTCGGGATACGAAGCGGCGATGAGATCTGCAATAATGTCGTTGATGGGAAGAAATCTTATGAGAGCTATCAAAAACAGATCAGCGACAATGGCCTTGACGAATCGACTGTGAATTCGGGTTCAGGCGGTTCTATAACGACAGGCATCAATCCGAGCATTTGACTTTTGGGATGGGAAAAGATGGTGAAGCAGAAAAAAAAGAGGGGATATTTTGATTCTTTGTTTTGTAGTCTGAAAGACTCTTTGAAGTGTTGCTGGTCTACAAAACTGATGATCCTGGTCGCGGATGTTATCTGTGTCGCGATAATCTATTCCCTTGTGGGTCTATGGAAAAGCAGGATATTGACTTTGGTCATGCCATTTGCGAAGACTGACCCGCAGATGCTAATAGAAACTCAGGATATCGCAGGCATACAGCAGATATCTGGCGCATACACATCACTATTGCATGGGCTTTTGATATATACACCGATAGTCCTGTTCATCGGCCTTTTTGTGCTGACACTCTCACGGTTCTTTGTATGGGGCCGTGTCAACAAGACAAAGTTTGGATGGAAATCCTATCTGCGTTTCCTTTGGCTTGATCTCATTATGTTCCTATGCGCACTTCCATTCATCGGATATTGCTTGTTCGCTATCGCAAACGGAGTCTCGATGTCTACCTCTGCGCTCAAGGCATGGGCGGTCGGGATGATCTTTGTCTATCTCCTGCGGCACCATTTCAGGCTCTTTTCGTTGCAGCATTTCTTCGCTGGTAAGAAAGTAGTCGATTCAGTTGTGGGTGGGATCAAGGATGGATTCAAGCGATTCCATCTCATGATTATCCCTTACCTAATCATGCTTGTGCCTATGTTTCTTCTTGTGAATCTATGGGTCGCTCTTCTGCAGGGCATGATTGTCACTGTGCTGAATGCGTTCACTGTGATCGCGATCCTGTCTGTCGGGAGATTCTTTCTTGCCAAGATGATGCGATGAGTGTTTCCTTTGGATAATTGATTTAAAAGGATAAGACAAGAATGATCGGGTTGCGGCTACAAAACCAAATATTTATATTTGCCTTGTTAATCATTCAATTGTCATGGTGCAAATAGATAAATTAGTCAAGATTGGTACAAAAGAATTAGCCAAAAATTTTGATAAAAATCTAGTTGGCGTAATTCTTGAACCTGATAAAGAACCATCCCATTGGGTTAATCTAAATTGTGTACAACTAGGTGATATGCCATTCAATTTTTACATTACTGGCAAAAGTGATTCTCCTGGTCATGATATAGATGCTGTATACGTGGGTAAAGTATTAGTTCGAGATGGACATGTTCATTTTTATGATCGATATCCGATTGGTGGCGGACCATTTGAAGTAAAAGACTTCGCAAGCCCAGATTTCAGAAAAAGAGCTGAATTGATTGTCCAAAATATTGATCAACTTCTTGGTAATTATGAAGAACCTGATTTTACCAAAGAAGCAAACGAAAAATTACTGAGATTATCATAATCTGGATTTGAATTACCTTAAGTCACGTTCTATATCTTAAGATTTGAGAATTTCGATAAATATCCTGATTAGGGGTGTTGCGTCTGAGGGAGAATCTGAATGAAGATCTACTTCCCCATCATCAAGGATGAAATGACTTTCCGGGATGTCATGAAAATATTTGCAAAGCACTTCAATCTCAAAGAAAAGAAAGACAAGAAGAAATATCTATATCTCTGGGTTGGATCAAAAGAAACTTCTTTTGCAAGGATATCTAACTTTCTATCTTGAATTTCACTTCCTGTGTCTTGGAATTTCCTGCCCTATCGTTTATTTGTATATCAAATTCATAGTCTCCTGGTTCAAGATCAGGAAAATCGATATAGCATGAGTAATCTTTCTTGAGGATATTCGGCGCGCAGTCCATGTCCATGTCAAATATCTCTAATCTTAGAAGATTGAATGTGTCTATATCGACTCCAGCTCTTTCATCTGTGATATTGAATTCGATGTAAGCAGACGATTTGTCTGTATCTATATCTATGTCCTTGATGACTGGTGGCTTGTTGTCATATATGAAATTCAATGGTATCTTGAAGACGGAGCCTTCTGTGTCCATCACCGAGATTGTGACTGTGTTTCCGCCATAGTCGAGATCCAATTTTTTCTGGCAATTATAATTGATATTGAATCCTTTGCCAAAGACAAGACATTCATCTATTATGTCCTCAAAATCATCCCCATGGCTTATCAATATAGACTTCTGTTCGATGCCAGATGAATCACTTACTATGAAAGAGATCGTGTTCTTGTTTGTATATGTATTTGGCAATGGGTAGACAAATTTTATCTTCGCTGCTGTCAGATAATTGAAATAATGGTCCTGCTGGACCTCATTTCCTGCGCTGTCTCTTAATAATATCTTCAGATTGTTCGCGCCTTCTTTTGGTTCTGATACGAATCTGCATTTGAGAGTGGTCTTGTTTAGGTAGAAACAGTCTGTCTTACCATCCCTGAACCCTTCAAGTCCGCGGATCTCTACGCCTGCCCTGTCCATGCTGAAATCATCTGTGATGACCATCGTGAAATTCGTGTTGTTTGTATATTCTCCTAATGTCGGACTTATATATATGATCTTTGGTGGCATAGAATCCATGTATATCGAGACTCCCTTTCGTCCCTGGTTTCCGCTCCTGTCCTCTGCTGTGATCACATAATAATTCAATCCCGGATTGAATGTGGTCTCAAATGAGCATCTTATCCCTTCTGAATCTTCAGTGTCTGAACAATGGTCTAGATCAAAGCCTGATATACCTGTGACTTTCACTGTGTCTTTCAATAGATACAGGTCATCGCTGACTGTGAAACTGACGCTGTTGTCTTTTGCCGCAGATCCATCGCCAGGGAAAAGATCAAATATCTCTGGTGGGCTGTCATCTTTTATCATCAGTTTTGATAAGAATGTCGGAGATTTGTATGGATATTTCTTGACGATCCTGATGACTTCTCCATTATTGAAATTTGCATCTCCGACTGCAACGAAGACGAATCTATCTTCATCCCAGATTGTGACCTCTCGTTCATCGGGCGTGCTTAATGGGTCGATCTTTGCGGTATAGACAGACTCTCCGTATGTGTTCTTCCGTTTTAGAGAATATCCTTTTATCATCTTCCAGTCTTCCACATCATCTGCATTCTCAAATTCAAGGATAGTTATGCTGCTTTCTCTATTTCCATGTATCCTTCTGTTCTGTCTTAGATCGACAAGATATGGTGAGACTGCGTTTCTCTCATTCTCCTTGTAATCCATCTCTTCATAATCACTCATGGGCGCATGGAGATAATCTGATGCTGTGCTTTTTTTCCATAGCAGATTCGGGTCATCTGAGAATGTATTTAAGCCAAGCTGGATCGCGGAACCGATGATTATCATGACAGCGACAAAAGCGAGCGCGAGCTTTCCAAGTCTTCCTGTCTTTCGTATGACGATTATCAATACAAGAAACAAGGCGCCACCGACAAGGGTCCAGGAGATCTTAGATGATTTCAATTTGTTCATTATTGTGAATCTCTGTAAGATATTGTTGCTTGCAGTGTGGCTGTCTCTGGCTCCATTGCCAAGACCGGCCAATTTAGAATAATATTCAAAATCATCTCTCTCTGTGTCTCCGGCTTCATCTGGAGTCATACTGCCAGTGAAAAGACAAGGCGTATAGTCGCACATCATATTCTCGCATGCCCTGACTGAACCTATGCATGATGGCATAGGACATTCTTCGACTGATTGACATATTATGGTCGCACTTGCTGATACAGCTAATACAAAGAACACGAGTGATATCATTATCAGGATGCCAGCTCTCATTATATTCTCTTTGGGAAGGGTCATTTAAATAGATTTAGGGTAAATCGATTAAATCTGCGATCAACAGTGCTATCAGCATGGTCGAACTTGTAGGAAGCCAGATCTAGAGTATTTTTTTGATCTCTTCATATGGAGTGTTCGCAAAACAAGTCTTACAGATGTATCTGTTCTCAGAGACTTTGCATGCCATCTGTTTTTGTCCGACAGATCTGCATAATGGGCAAAAGAATGTTGTCTCATCGGATATGTCGATCGTCGCGGTCTTGCCTGTCTGAAATGAAGCGAGATCACAGTCTTTGTCTTTAGTATCTTTTTTCATGCCGTGGCAGACACCATCTTTATGGGCGAAATGCCAGATTGTCTCTTTACCTTTCTTCGCCACTACTCTCTCTTTGCAGTGTGGGCAGAAATGATCTTCTTCGGTAGTGTTGTTTATATGGATCTCTCTTCCGGCTTTGTCTATCGCGTAGAACAGTTTTCTATCTCTCATAATCACTCATAATCAGTTCAGAAATATAAATCTTAGTCTTTGAATATTTTCTTCGCTCTTGCGACTTTGGCATCGACTTCAGCATAGAATAGTCCGTTTCGTCCTGTGGCGCCAGTCGCTGCATATTCAAAATAATCCTGGACCCGTGAAT
>PCVE01000120.1:0-29960 GCA_002762705.1 Candidatus Woesearchaeota archaeon CG11_big_fil_rev_8_21_14_0_20_43_8
ATCGGCCGCTTTCAGATAATTGTTGGCCGCTTCTTTTGGATCATTTTTTTCCTGTCTCTTCGCAAGTTCGATCATAGTAGTTATCCTGTGTTCGCCGCACATATTATCACCCTCGAATTCTTCTAATTCAACAATTGTCCTTTTTGCCAGCTCAGTCTTTCCGAGTTCCTGATGAACGCTTTCACCCAGAACCGCTTTTGATCTTCTATAGCAATCATTGGCATCTTTAAGAAAAGCATCGTCACGATTCACCTCTGCTTCTAATACAAATATGCTCGCAGCTTCAAGATAATTCTTCCGCGCATTGTGAAGATCTCCTTGTGTCTCCTGCAGCTTCGCAAGTTCCATATGTCTTCTCGCATCTTTTTTGTCGCACATCTTAATTGTATAGCAGTTCCACTTGCCGTCCCTCTGTCATCTCTTGTTGTATCAGTCTTGAAAGCTCATCTCTTTTCTGCTCGATTCCGGCATCTGTTTTCATCGGTGTATATTGTGTGGATTCCACTAGCTGTGGTGCTGGGTCTTTTGTCTCGACGATCTGATCAAGGATGACTTCTTTTGGCTGTTCGATCACTATGGTCTCGATATTGTTATCATCGATCGGTCTTTCATTGCTCATCGAGTTCCCTGGCGTGAACATCTGTTTGTATCCCATCTGGAAAACCGGTTGTACTGTTTTCTGAGAAAAATAATTGCTCACCGCAAGATCATCTTTTACTTGGGTGTATTGTGATTGGGTCTGATATTGCTGCCCCTGATTTGTGTTGCTCTGCGTCATGTCTATCGCATCATAGATCGGACGTTCGTTCTGACGCAAGCTATATCCGGATGAAGCGCTCATCCTTCCACCGCCATAGCCGCCGGCGACCCAGTTCATCAATGATTGATGTGGTAGACATACCATTTTCATGCACCTGACATTAAAGTAATACCTATCTTAGATAAGGCAAATCGCTTTATAAAGAAAATCAAGGTGGAATGGGGGTTGGTGGGACATTTCGGTCACCAAAGGGTCAAGAGCTTTAAATAAAATTTTGAGTTATGTGGACACATGAAAAAATTATTGATCGTATTTGTATTGTTATTCGCTTCTGCAACAGTCGCGTATGCGGATGATACCTGGAAAGACAATTGGCTTGAGTCTAGATCAATAGATAAGAGCAATAGTCATCTTTTTGATGATTGCCCTGAAAAAGGGTTTATCAGTGGCTATGAGGGTGGTGTCCATACCGGTCAATGGTCTGAAACTTTCAAAAGTTCAATTCTGGATAGTGACATTTACATGAAACCATATCTGACATATCAGGATAGGCCATTTATTATTTCAAGGTGTTATTGGACAGAATTAGTGCCAAGTTCTGTTATCTGGCCAAAGGATAAAAAATAATTTGACGCTGAATACAAATCAAAAGGATTCTATGACCCAATCAAACTTCAAAGCATGAGTTTTTTGGCTTATGAAGACGAAAAAACAGCAAAAAAAGTATTCTCTGAACTATTGGAAGACACTCATGTCCTTTCTGAATTGGGTTTTACTTCATCAGATGTAAACGAAAGAAAAGATGCAAGAAAAAGCAATTATGCAGAGTTATATGTCGCCCAAAATGGGATACCAGAAACGTGCTTGATGGCCGGGTAAATCTTAGGGGGATGCATTATGAAACGATATTAGAACGCTACTCAAATGTCATAATATTTTCAACTTCAACATCTTCAGTTGAGGCCACACGTGGGAGTACATCTCCTGCAGAAAAGCGTGATGAATATCTTCAGCCGTATGATGTCAAGAAAGTGCATTCGATGGCAAAACAAATTGCAGCTGAATATGTCCTTGATGCAACTGAAATAAACGAAGAAGAATCTGCCGGACTAGGTTCATGGATCCGTGAGAAGATGTTCGGCAAGCCAAAGACTGATGAAGAAAGACGGGAAAATATCAAAGAGCTTTCTAGGGCAGCATCTGCAATGAACGTATCAACAGCCCCATCTGAAGATGAGTCTCGTGGTTTTGGTCAGCGTATCAGGGATTTCATATTTGGGAAGAAAGCGGAGCCAAAAGGAAGGCTTGATCCTGATGCTGTCGAGATATATGGTGAAGAGAAAGCTAAGCAGATGCAATTGATGAAGGAAGCAAAAGAGAAACAGGGCCCTAGCGAAGAAAGTGAACCTGAACCAGAAGACGATAGGGGATTTGGCCAGCGTCTGAGGGATTTTTTCTTTGGAAAGAAAAAGATTAGGGATTGAATTCACAGATATTCTCCCATGGTCCTTTATCTTTTTTGGCGAGATAGAATCGTGATACCTCCATCTCAAGATCCAGGAGATTTCTATTTGTCTTCTCAAAGCCAAGATGGCTCCGTGAGATCGTGATGTGCGGCCGATAGTTCCTGAGTGCATACTTCAGCGTGACATCATCGAACGTCTGTTTATCATCCGCGTTCTTTTCAAGAGCGAGGATGCAACGCACATGGAGTTCCTGCAGCTCTTCTGGTCTTGTCAATGTGAGCACTAATGCTTCGTCGCCGAAGTCGGCATAATCAAGAGTCTTCACTGTGAACGGAGCATATTCGATCTTTGAGATATCATCGATGATGGATGTTTCCTGTCTCTCGTCAAAGTCGCCATACGCGACAGTACTGTGGAGGCCCGATGATGGCACTAGGATATTTTTCTGCCTGAGAATAAGACCAGAGATCTCGTTGCTTGGCTTGAAGTAGATTAGGTATCTCATCATTGACAGAAAGCGGTTCACTTTTTTAATTTCTTTGATTTCTTGTTCTTTCTCTCTGCTTCTTTGAGTACTTTCACTAAACTCTCTGCTTTTTTTTGTGACCGCAATGCGAACCATGCCACGACCAATAGAAGTATTCCATATGCGACAAGGCGTGGTATTATCTGTTCGAGACCTTCCATAGAGATCACAAACGAGTCTTCACTTTTGAATCTTTCGCTAGATGTGAAGATCGGATGTTCTTTGATCTAAGGGTAGGTATCACTAATTCAATTGTGGCACGTGTCTCATGGCAGAGGACAATATCATACTGCTTTGCTTTTGTCACATTCGCGATGATTTGATCTACTGATGCTCTTCCAGAATGATATTCCCAATCTCTTAGATCTCTGTCCCAACGCACAATAATATAACCATTCTCCTTGAGATATCTCTTTGTTGCCCGCATATTCTTCCCGCCAAAATCATTGTATGGGAAACGGAACAGTCTTGGATTCTCTCGACTGACTGTCTTATATGCAGCGTCGATTGCCTTATCTGTATGAGATATCTCACGGATGAGATCGTCTATCGTCTGCTTTGAAAAGAATGGGTGTGTATAAGAATGATTGCCTATGTCGTGTCCTTTTTTTAAGACTTCACATGCGATGTCGTAACCATTCTGCTTGTCCAGACGTTCTCCGATCATGAAAAAAGTCACTCTGTCATCTGGATGAAGCGTATCAAGTATCTGTTCAGTGTATGATGTCGGGCCATCATCGATAGTAAGATAAATTTGTTTTTCAGGAGGGGTGATCACCTTGATCTCGGGGCCTATGGTCAGTGTTGGTTCTGGTTGCTTGATGGTTTCGCTATTACCAGATTGAGTGCATCCTAAAGTGCTATATCTAATAGCTCCGCCTAATGCGATGCTTCCAAGTCCAGCCAAAAATAATCGTCTGTCCATGGGTGGCGGATATTACAACTATTTATAAATTTATTGGTTGTGGTCACTTCAAAGTGACTAAATCTGCCGTTGTGGTTGGCTTCAATCATATCCGCAGTCATCAAAAGCTATTTATTGATTATACACTCACCATACCCAATGGCAGAAGAATCATTCATCTTGGTAAGTCTCAAAGACAAGAAATCAAAGATGCTTGCTCAAGTCATATCCAGTGATACAGCAAGGAAGATACTTGAATATCTTTCTGCAGGCGAGGCCAGCGAATCAAAGATTGCGAAGGATCTTTCGCTTCCGATCTCTACAGTGCATTATAATCTGAAACATCTTTTGGATGCGAAATTGGTCCTTGTCGAGGAATTCCATTACAGCAAGAAAGGACGAGAAGTCGACCATTACAAGCTCGCGAACAAGTTTGTCATCATCGCTCCGCAGGAATCAACTATGGAGACGATAAAAGACAAGTTGAAAGATATCCTGCCAGTCGCGTTGATTTGTGCGGCCGGAGCAGGTCTGATACAGATACTGTCGCGATATATCGCAAGACCGCTTGCGATGGGCGGCCAGATGCTTTCAGAAAATGCCGCGCCGATTCTGGCCAGAGGGATGGCAGAAGCCGACAAAGCAGTCCCTGCCATGAAGAGTGTCGCTGATGTCGCAGTGCAGACCGCAGTGCCAGAGACAATAGCTCTCACAACAGATGGTGCAGGGACATTCGCCCAGAATATCGCTGGGAATGAGTCAATGCATGTTCTTGAAAATGCAGCACGGCCGGTTATGGATTTTGCGCATGAAACAGTCGCGCCTGTCATCCATTCAACGCCAGTGAATGCAGCGTTATGGTTTCTAATCGGTTCGATGTCAGCGATACTGATCTACATAATCATCATCTCCATAAAGGCGAGGCTCTCAAAAAAATGAGATTCCAAGCGTTCAATTTCAAGGATGTCGATCCTGATGCGTTGAAAGAAACATCATACTGTTCAGTTGACATGCATGTGCATACCGATCATTCTGATGGGAAACAGTCTGTCGAAGCAGTGTTGTCTGCTGCGAGATCGATGGACATCGGTGTATCCATAACGGATCATGGTGTGATTAGTGGCTCTCTTGAAGCATATTATCAGTCCGACGGGTGCATGATCGTCCCAGGGATCGAGATCACACTCTCTGAGATTCTAGATAGACACATCCTTTGCTATTTCAGGACACCTGATGAGCTTGAGAATTTCCACATCGCGAACCAGAAGGCCTTCAGGATATTCAGCTATTCTGGATATGACTTGACTACATTATGCGATATCGCGCATGAGCATAATGGCCTTGTCTCATACGCCCATCCATTTGGATGGAAGCCATTCCATAAGACTCATAACCGACAGAAGCATTGGAAAGAACAGATGCTCTCTCTTGATTGCGTCGAGATAATAAACGGCCAATGCAATCTTTTCCAGGCAAAAAGATCCTACAAGCTCGCAAGAAAGCTCAAGAAATCATACACCGGAGGAAGTGATTCGCACAATGCTGAATCACTTGGTTCAGTGGTCACAGTCTTCAAGGGTAGGACTATTGACGAACTATTCTCCGCAACACTTAAAAAGGAAGTGTGCGTAATAGGTAAAAAGCGATATGTGAGTGAGACGACTGGTGCCGCATTGCATGAGGCGGTCAGGCATTATATCGCAGCGAGGGGCTGGAAATGAAACGAATAATTCCAAAAAGTAAATATTGGTGGATTAATTGGGCTGCATTTGGAGTGATACTTCTTGGCCTGCTTTGGTATTTCCGTCCCTGGTTCCATGGATTTGTCATGGGGGTCTATAGGAATCCTCTGATGCTGGAATTGATTGTGTTATGGGTTGTTCTGCATTTCACATATTTCAGGCGGAAAGGCAGCGGTGTTGTCGTCAACACACTCACTGGCCCAAAGACAGTCAAGTTCAGCATGGGTTCGATACTCATGCTTGTGCTGCTGCTTTTTATATCACCTATATTCTCAAATATCGCTCCTCAGCTTGATGTCGTGAATTCTCTCCATTATACAAAAATATCTGATTTGCCTGAGACGAAGAACAATATACGATTGATGCCTTACGAAGTCGCAAGCAGATATAGCAAAGATTCCCTGCAGCTATCACAGTTCCGTCTTGGTACAGAAAATATCGCGAACATCGACGGAAAACTTTCATGGATGTTCCCACTTGTGCCGGATGGAAGCATACTTAGTCTCATCAAAGAGAACAAAGGCATCGTTGTCGTCGATGCGACAAGCCAGGCAAAGAGCACTAAGATGGTGTGGAAAGATTTGTCTGTCGGAGAAGGCATGCAGATCCGTGACAATCTCTGGTGGAATATATTCAAGACCAGATACTTCATCGATACAGATGATCCTTTCTATATCCCTGTCGGTGATGAGATCTATACTGTCGTATCATTGATAAAATATTCATACAAGCAATTCTTCGGACTCTTCTATGCAGTGCCGGAATTCGGCGGTGTCGCGTTGATAGATTCTGCAGGTAATATCGAAGTGCTTACGCCAGAACAGGCGCAGACAAATGCGGTGCTGAAAGACAACCGTCTTTTCCCAGAGAGTCTTGCCAGATATTATGGCGAGGCATATGTATATCATAAGGGTCTCATGAACAAATGGTTCATCCACGAAGATCAGATTGATATCCAGGATGTCCCTGGGACAACATCTCGTAGGAATTATCAGCCTTATCTGATGGATACTGAAGAAGGTCTCAAATGGTTCATATCAGCAGAGCCATATGGGCAGAGCCACGGCATATTCAAGATATTTATCGTCGATGCAGCTGACGGAGAGATCGGTATGTATGAGCTTCCTATCGATGATACTCTGACAGGACCAATCAAAGCTCGTGATTTCATCAGGCAGTCAAATCCAGTGGTTGATTGGAACAGATTCAGTATCATAGAGCCATTGCCATTCATCATGGATGACGCGCTCTACTGGAAAGTAGTCGTCGCTCCGTCGGATGCGGCAGGTATCGCGTACCAGGCTTTTGTCAACGCCAAGACAAACAAGGTCACAGAGATTAAAGATAATGAAGATATATCTCGTTTTATCACTGGTAATCTGGATCTTAACTCTTTGAATGAAAGCGAGCCGATCATTGTCGAGACTGTCCGTGACAAGCGCGACAAAGACGCGATTATCGCCGATATCAAGGATAAGATGTCTGATGTGGATGCTCTCTTAAAAGAGCTTGAAGCAGAAGAGAGTGATTGATCATTTCATAAGTTACGCTTATATACAATTATTGCCAGTACATAATGAGGTGATACTATGAGGATTATCTTTATCGGGTTGATGGTCATTCTTACGTCAGTTCTGTTTATCTCCTGCTCTCAAGATCAAGGTGCGGGTCTGCTTGTTGTTGAAGATGGTATGGACTTATGCAAAAGCCCACATGGTGGTACGGATGAAGGTTGTTGTATCGATAGAGATGCAAATGGAATCTGTGATGCTGATGAAATAAATGGTGTGCATGAGAATGATCTTTTGCCATTAAAAGAAGCACCGACTGCAGAGCCAGGTATTGAAGATGAAATCTCTGATCCAATAGCAGATGCTCCAATACCCGAAGATATCAGGTCAGGCAATGAGTCTGGTGATATCGAAGAGATACCTTGATGGAAAGACCATCGGGAAAATCTTAAACTTTTTATTATTGTTTATATCTCTTTTTCTTATGGATATCCAAACACAACGAAAGATCTATGATCGGATACGCGATGCAAAAGATAAACATTTATTTGATATGGCATTTCTCATCGCTCAGGGTGTAGGAAGATATCATCAATCAAAAGTCCCTGGTCAGGGATTCTTCGAACGTAATCTTTATCCATCTGTATCTCACACATGGTCATATGTGTCTCCGAAGATATGTGTGGTCGGTGAGATATTCAGTCCCGGAAGATCAGATGTCCTTAAGCGGTCTGTCTATGTCAATCATTTAGACAAACTTGTCTTCTCCGCATGGGATCATCTGCATGAGTATGAAGTGATGGAAGAGATGATCGAAGCATATGTCCCAGGGTATTGGGAAAGCAGCCTGAAGCATGAATATGAACGTATCGATAAGATCAAGCAGATAAGGAATCTTAAAGAAAAGGTGAAAAAAAATAGTGGGATCGATCTGTCAAAACGATTCGGGCTCGATTAATCTTCAAGCAGTTTCAACATAAGCGCTTTTTGCGCATGCATCCTGTTCTCAGCTTCATCAAAGACGACTGAGTTCTCTGAATCGAGCGCATCGTCAGATATTTCGTATCCCCTGTGTGCTGGGAGGCAGTGCATGATGAGCGCATTTTCTGCTTTTCCTCTTTTCAATAAGTCAAGCGACACCGTGTATCCAGCGAAGGCTTTCAGCTTCTTCTCTTTTTCTTCTTCCTGCCCCATCGAGATCCATGTGTCAGTGTATACTACATCTGATCCCGGTAGTGCGTCTTCTGGTTTGTTGTATAATTCGAGAAGCCCGGTTTTTTTTGCTTCAGCGACCACGTCTGGATGCGGTTCAAAGCCTTTTGGTGTAGCAACGGCTACTTTCATTCCGACCCGCGTGCATCCAGCGATCAGGGAATTGCATACATTGTTCCCATCGCCGATATATGTTAGTTTAAGGCCTTTTAATTCTCCTTTTTTCTCTTTGATGGTCATAAGATCAGCAAGTGTCTGACATGGATGGTACATGTCACAGAGCGCGTTGATGACTGGGACTTTGCTGTGCTTTGCGAGGACAGCCACTTGTTCATGTTTGTACACTCGTGCCATAATCACGTCTGCGTACCTATCAAGACATCTTACTTCATCTTTCGCATCTCCTAGTGTGAAATTAGATGCGCGCCAGTCAAGGAAAATCGCATGTCCGCCAAGTTGTGTCATGCCTGCTTCGAAAGAACATCTAGTCCTGGTTGATGTCTTCATGAAAAGCATGAGAAGTGTCTTGTTAGCCATCGCAGAGTAATATTTTGTGATGTCTTTTTTCATCAGTATAGCTTTGTCAATGACTTCGGTTATCCATTTGCCGTCGTAATCTCTAAGTGTCAATAGATGTCTTACCATTTTATTACCTCCAAAAATAGTCTTATTGACTAGACAGAATCGGCATATATAAAATTTACTCTATGTTATCTACTTTTATGACTCGTTGCACAAATCTTAATACTCGTTCGCTCCACTTGGCACGTTTGATCCATTGACGTGTTAGTTCATTATATCTGCCTGGTTCAAGCATGCCTGCTACATGGAATTGTTCTATTGCCTGATTGTAATCCCCAGTCTTGAAATGCAGTTTTGCGAGGTCAATACGTGGTTCAGCCCAAGCATGCTTATTTTTGATGCTTCTTTCGTAATGTCTCTTTGCATCATGATAATTACCTTGCGTCTCAAGGGCCTTTGCTAGTTTTCTTGATATGACTGGGTCATTTGGATCTTTGATCATAGCACGCATCAGATGATTTATCGCAAGTCCTATGTCACCTTCGACTTCATGAAGTTCTGCAAGTGAACGGTTTGCATATGTATCCTTCTGATTTAGATCGAGAAGTCTTTCAAGATAATTCTTCATTGCGGCATAGTCTTTTTTATGCTTGTGGACCTGTGCCATGACATTCAGGGCAAGCGGATGATTCGGATCTTTGTTTAAAACACTTGTACAATACTGTTCAGCTTCTTTGAATCTTCCGGATTCTAATGATATCCTGGCAAGATATGTTCGGATCTGCATGTTTCCTGGATCGATCTGCAGACCGGATTCGGCAAGACATCCTGCTAATGCGAATCTTTTATCATTGATCAAGGCATCGACGACGAATTGATGAATCAAAGAAGTCTCTTCTTGGGGGTTCAATGCATATAGATAGATCTTTGCGTCTATACTTTTTGGGTGGATCTGGTATTTATTGATATAATGTGTATCATCAAGTTCACATCCAACGAATGGATCGAAATTCATCGCACCTTCAAAATCTGAACATTCAATATAAACAATGTTCCTTGCTATTTTTGGTCTCATCGGGATAGCGCATTCTTCACGATGGGACAAGAGTATCGATGCAGCATGTCTTGGTGCTAATTTTCTTCTGGATAGAGCCTTTGCGAATGTATCATTCTCAGCATCGTGACTGTGTTCAAAGCCAAATCCACCATTCTGCTGATTTTCGAATAGAGAATTATAGATCGCTTTCAATTGAAGATAAGGCACTTCTCCAAATACAGTCCTGGCTTTGTTTTTTTGGATGATCTCTTCTAGTCGATCATATGCTATTCCCATGACTTCAAGACCAGTCTCTTCTTCTAATTTCAACAGACGCGTCCCAAAGGAATCCGAGTCAGGAATTATACCTAGTCCCATAAGTATGGTGTTATCATAGCTGACCATTATTGGCAGGGATAAGAAAAGGGTTTATAAACATTTTGTTCCTGGTTAGTGATTACGGACCAAAAGTGTTATAAATAGATTGAGAATGCCTATTTTCAATGAAATCTGAAGAATATATTATTTTGCGATCCGCGGTTGATTTAAGTGTACGTAATCTCGTAGATGAAGATGTGAGATCGCAGGAAGCTGTGAGACGCATGGAATATCCAAGTGATCCTTTTGGATATGTACTTTTGATGCAAAAATTTTCTGATGGGGCAAAATCCCTGAAGAACGAAGTGACTATCCTGGAGAATAGCGGAATCTATCGATATACCGGACGTTTGTGGGGTTTTAAACTCGGGTATTATTCAGTGTGGGCTGATGTTGGTCTGTCAAAACAGAAAGGGATTGATGATATGGTCTGGGATTTCACATTGGATCGTAAAATCATCTCTTATAGGTCACGAGAAACTGATGAAGCTGCCAGTGATTGGTATCGCAATAGCATCAAGAAAGAAGGCATGTCAAAGGGGATCATACTTACCGATGTCCTTCTTGATTCTGTGTTCGATCCTTTAGCAGAGGAACTGCCGAATCTGATTGAACGTTTTCTTTGATAAGATGTCACATCCACTTTGGAAATTCAAATGTTCCTTGCAACATGTCACGATACATTTCTTGGCCTTTGTCTTGCTCAATGATGAGAAAAAGTCCAAGACCGATTGCTTTGTCAATTGTCCGTCCAAGTAATGGAATGATCTGTTTCTCTGTTGGGATCGATAAGAGAGCTCTGCTTGCTGTATGGCCATTAGTGCTGCATAGATGCCGATATGCTTCAAGAAGTGTGTTCACTGTTCTGTTCTGCATCTTGTAACAATATTCTTCACTGCATTCGTCTCTTGCTATGGCATTTGAAAAATGTCTTACCAAAGCTCGCGCATGGCCTTCTTTGAATGCTTTCCAGCTCTCTCCATGTATATCACCAAATATTTCATATTGGATATGGTGTGTGTATTCATGGGCGATTATAGGGACCAGATGCTCAAGAGCAGTTGGTTTGATAGTGATCATGTTGCTACTGTACCATGCAACTGAACTTAGCTCTTGATGTTTTTTCCCGATGCTTATCGGATTGTTTGTAAGATCTAGTAGATTCCAATATCTGATCTTGCATGGTCTGACTTGATTGAGATCAAGCATCGCATCCACTCTTTTTTTCACAAGACGCAGGATGTCGATGAGTTCTTCTTCTTTAGGGATTTTTCCAAACCTCAGCAGATCAGAATGTTTTTGGTCTCTTAATCTTTGGAGTCTTGCGCCTTCTGTGGAAAGGATATCTTCAAGGATTGGTATGTTCTCTGCTTTTAAGAAAAGTTGATGCAGTCTATGATATCTGAACCGGTTTTTGTATCTTGCATCCATAGCAAATCACCAAGAAAAAAAGGAATAAGTGCTTTTTAGCCTTTGATTTTTTTTAGGCATTTGTCGCAATAATAATTGTATTCTGGTGCGTTCACGATACGATCCTTGCATCGCTTGCAGAATGTCACTCGTTTGAATCCTGATATCTTTTGAAAAGCCATTTTGATTTCCTCCCGACATGAATCTAAATAGTGTATCTACTCTTTAGTGGGTTGTCCGAGTTTATAAATGTTTCGATTTGAAACCACTATTGAGTGGCAAATTCGCTTCCTCTTGTTATATACTTAGTTAATCGCCTATAAAGCCGTTTTGCGGGCTAATCACACTTGGCTGGCATATAGATTCCGAGGAAAAGCGTTCAAACAGCAAGGTTACCTGCCAAGAAGAACAAAGAATTCATCTCTTCATACAAACATCATAGAAATCGCATTGCCCAGAGTGCCATTTGCATAGCCCGGACTCTTTTTTCGGATAATCAGAGATTTGATCTGTCTCTGTAGATGCATGGATCTGCTCGATCTCGAACTTCGCAAGCTTAAGCAGGTCTTCATTTACATCGACGTGTTTTATTGTGTCTTTTAGAAAAAATATACCTGCCTTGTGCGGCATCTTGTCATGTTTTTCATGATAGAGCAAAGAATAAATCGCTAATTGCAACTTGTATGCGTCTGTGATCACTGCTTTTTTCGATGTCTTGTAATCGCAGATTGTGATAATGCCATCTCTCTCCTCGATCGCGTCTATGAAACCGCGCACTTGGTAGAATTCAGATATGAACTCTTCTTCTGCAAGAGGTGTAAGTGTCCTGAATGCTTCTTCATGCGTCTTTCCCTTTTTCATCTCTTCTCTTAATTGTTCGATGAAATGATTCGAGAAATTAAGCACCATCTGTTCGCTATCGAGGAAAAAATTGTCAAGCTCTTCCTTGGTCAATCCAAGATTTCCAAGTATATCTTTCTTCTTGTCCCAATGCAGATGGAGGAGCTTCATCAGTCTGATCCTTATCGCTGTGTCATCAGATGCTGGCTCTTTGAAGAAATCTTCTAATACAGAATGGACTATGTTCCCACGGACGAGGTGTATGGATGGCTGGGTCGGAAGCTTTTCGATATATTGATAATAATATCTCCGTGGGCATTGCTTGTATAAGTTAATCGAACTTGGTGATTGCATCCGTCTTGCCATTTTTATCTTCCGCGTGTCATGATGAAATTATAACAATTATAAAAAGGTTAGTAAGGAAGGTGGCGGACTGTTGGGGCAAAGAATCGCCCGCCACCTTTTCACTAACATCTGCGTCCGGTTGAGAGTCGCAGGATAGATTTGGGCCCGGTGATATAAATACTCTATTCGGGTATGTCCAGTGGATGCAATCTAAGAGAAGTACTTTGTAATACCGCAGTATGGGCGCCTCTGCACTCATTTCCCAGTGGACATTTTTGCTTTTAATGATAAATCAGATGTGTCTTTTGTTGGTTTATGTGTTATCCGGAAACTATTTCCCTACGGTGAGTTCAATCCAGATATGAAACTCACCGGGAATAAGCTATTAGAGACTCTCCGGCGCAAGAATGACGGCTTGACGATTTATCAAGCACGCAAAATCGCCGGCATGGGTCAATCAAGTCTATGCTCAGTACCAGAAGACCGACGAGATTCCAGTTGTCGGCCATAAGGCTGGCCGACCAGTCAAGTCAATTACGCAAGAGGAGATTAAAATCGTGAAACAGGCATATGAAGAATATCGTGTCTCTGCATCTACCCTTCGACGGATTATTGATCGAGATCATGGCATGCGGATTAACCATGACCGAATCCATCGAATCCTTGTTGAGCTTGAGTACGCGAAACCATTGAATAAACAGCACAAACGCAAGAAAAATTGGATTAGGTACGAACGAAGACATAATCTTACGGCAGTTCGTATTGATTGGTATTTTGATTCCAAAAATGAGGTTTTGGTCTTTGCCATCATCGATGATGCGAGTAGGAAAATGCTTGCATTGCTCGAGGTCGAAAGCGCTACCACAGACTGGTCTATCGAAGGCATAGAGCTTGCATTGAGACATGGAAGATAGAAGTGCTAGAAACACCAGAACAGGCGTTTCAAAGAAAACTGAACGCGGAGGTTTAATAAAGATGGCACGAAATCATAAAAATGCGGTAGCGACCGCCTACCGCAACCTTTAGGTTGAGGTTTGGTCGATGGTCGCTATAATATTGCCGCATTTTTAGGATGCTCGGCGACAAGTCATCTGCACCCTAAAGGGTGCAGTTTTGGTGTCGCCGACATAAAGCATCGAAAGGAAATTATTTCTGGATGACACATCTTATTTTCTTATGTCTTTCTAGAAATAAACATTATAAAGTCAGATAATGTCCCTCTTTTTTGAGGTGTTTTGATTTGGCAAACAAGAAGACAGAATACAAGATGTTCAGTTCATTGGATGGAGACTGGTATGTCGCCGCAAGGAAAGGGATTGATGATAGGATCGATGTCCTTCATGAAGGGCACAGCAGGGCGCAGGCGTATGAGACGATCCTCCTTGATCTTGGTCATGATGTGCCTCACGAGGAAGTCGACATGGAACAGCTTGGGACATACCGGCCGACATTAGATGATTTCTGCAAGAAATAGCAAGTATTTTTATTTTTGGTTGGATTCCTAAATCCGATGGGAAAACTAGAGGAGATAACTATCGACAGCTATGACAGGACTGTCGAAGCGTATGCAGAGAACACTGCTGGTATGCATCCTATGCATATCTCTAAAATATTCATCTCCTATCTCTCTGATGGCGCATCTATACTTGATCTTGGCTGTGGACCAGGGAGGGATGTAGGCATTTTTGCAGACAGGGGATATAATGTTACTGGTGTCGATCTATCAAAGAAGATGATTGGATATGCTCGGAAACAAGTGACCAATGCAAAATTCTCTGTGATGGATATAAAATCTTTAGCATTTGTTGGCAATTCATTCGATGGTGTCTGGGCATGCATGAGTTTTTTGCATGTGCCAAAAGAAAATATCGAACAGGGACTAGGCGAAGTGCATCGTGTCCTGAAACCAGAGGGTGTGTTTTATCTGGGGCTGAAAGTCGGGAATGAGGAAGCGCTGAAGCCAGACAACAGGTATGGTGGTGTCGAGAAATTCTGGTCATTCTATCAGAAAGATGAGATTGAATGGTTATTGACAAGAGTGGGATTTTCAATTTTAGAATCTGAGATTGAAAAAAAGGATGATACTTACGCCACTAACCAAGTGATTGATCTTTTCTGCAGGAAATAGATCCCTTTTCCTTTTTTTTTGTGTTTGTCAAGATATATGCACTTTCACAAGAATCTGCGTTGCATCATATTTTTCATGGCAGAGAATACCATACCCGGATTTGCTGTGAGGCGTCTTTGCAGATATGGTATACCATCACCGTCATTGATCTCAAAAGGCATGTAATAACGCACTTTGTATCCTGAATCCATAAGTCTCTGTTCTATAGAATAAGCGTTGTGGACGCCTTTTAGAAATTGGAACTCGAACCGTTCTTTTGGGATGCCTTTCCTGATGATGATCTCATCTATTATTCTGTTGAGCGCTCTATGATCATGTGTGGCGATCTCGACATATACTCCAGTATTGAACAAGTCATCGACCATACTGACCAATCTCTCTTTTGCTGCTTTTTTTGTCGTCACAGCGACATCTTTTGGTTCATCATAGATTCCGATGCATGCTCGCACGCGAATATCTGACTTGTCAAGATCATAATGCGCATCCTTTAGTCTCTCCTTGATATCATTCGCAGTCCTGTGCAGTCTTGACTGCAGCACGATGCCAAGGTTCTCGTATCCAGAGCGCCAAAGTTCTTGCGCTGCATCAAGCGAGACATCTGTCCAATTGTGGTCTTCCATATCAAGTGTCAGGTTGACATCTCTTTTCGTCGAGTGTTCTGCCAATTGTCCGAGCCTGTCGATAAGCGGTGTCTCTTTTAGCGAATGCATGTGCGTTTTGTCGACTGCGCAGATGGCTGTCGGTTTGACTGAGATTGTCGGTCTGTTTTCATTATATCCTGAGACTAGATTTATCAGCTCGATATATGTCGCCATGTATTCATCTGATCTCTCTATGGTGGTCGCGGCCTCTCCAAGTATGTCGATTGTCGATAGCCTGCTTTTTTTTGAATCTGCGTCTACATTCTGTAGCGCTTGCTCTAGTGAATGCCCTGCGATGTATGGCTCCGCAAGCGATGAGAACAGTCTTCTTCCTCTCTTTGATGATAGCATCATGTCTATCATAAAACCATTGAATTTTCTTAATATCTGGTTGAATCTCTCCCCCATGCTTTGGTTGGTATGTTTTTGTGCCTTAAAAATATAACGAAGTATGGGGCTTTGTAGAAAGTCGTGTTTTTGATTATTTATGCCTGATTCTTTTCATATCCTCACTTGGCAGAGTCCCGAGCCAAGCGGCCCGGACACTGTCTGCCCCTGCTATTTTTGATCCACTATATATCTATGGTCTGTCAGGCGGGGCCAAAAATCGCACGCTGACCAAAGAATAGGATCAGGGTGCCCAAGCTAAAAGAGGGAGTCTCTCTGAAGATGACTTTCTGCAGGGTCGAAGTATGGTGGAAAACTTTTTAATCAAAATATGCCTCTTATCTCATATGGCAGAAAGACCCAAAATAGGCGTAGGAGTATTTGTGGTGAAAGGCGGCAAGATACTTCTTGGCAAACGGATGAATGCGCATGGCGATGGGACATGGTCATTACCTGGTGGGCATCTTGAGATGAACGAAGAACCAGAAGACTGCGCAAGGAGAGAGGTCATGGAAGAAGCGGGCATAAAGATAAAGAATCTCTCTCGTCTCACGTTCACGAATGATATATTTGAGAAAGAGAAAAAACATTACGTGACACTTTTCCTAAGATCAGATCTTGATTCCGGCGTCCCAGCTGTCATGGAACCGGATAAATGCGAACGCTGGGATTGGTTCACATGGGATGATCTCCCAAGACCATTATTCATGCCACTAAAGAATCTGAAGAAAGAATGTTTTGATCCATTCAAGGATTAGAACCTATCAGTTATCTTTTATCCATCACGATCTCTACAAGCTGTTTTGGATTCTTGGCGATCACATCAGCGCCGGCAAGAACAAGATTATCTGGTCTCTCGATGCCCCATTCGATGCCGATATTCAGGGAAACACATGCAGCGAGTCCAGCTTTCATGTCGTTTATGCTGTCGCCGACATAGGCACAATTTGACGCACCCACATCCATCATATCCATACATTGAAGTATCGAAGTCGGATCTGGTTTCATCTTCTTTGCCATATCTACATTGACGACAGCGTCGAAATGAAGGCCATATTTTACCAGCGGTTCATAGATTATATCCAAGTTGCTGATGTTCGATGCGATGCCTTGCTTAAAACCAAACGACTTAAGTCTCAAAAAAGCATCACCCATCTCTTTGTTATAGACCAGCAATTTCCGGTTGGCCATGAAGTATCTTCGGTACTCCGTGATGGATTCTTCCTGCGCCGCCTCAGTATCCAGGCCCATCTTAGCAAGATTATTTTTCCAATCAGTATCAAAGAAATCCAAGAAATCCTCTCTTCTCTCGAAATGAAGTCGGCTCATACCTACATCATATAAATGATTATATGACTTCCAGAATAGATCCTTAGGATCCACAAATACCCCATCCCAATCATAAATAATTGTATCTATCCCCAAAATATTTCACCTAAACAACCAGGAAAAAATAAAAATCAACTATAATCTCGCCATGTATGCTTGCACTTCTCGCACCTGAGGAATTTGGTCTCTGGTTCGTCACTCGCTCTGGTCTGCACAGTCCAGAAGTGAGCCCTATCATGTTTGCATTTTGGACATTCAGCGCTTGTTATGGGAAGAGCCTGTGCGTCGACATCTTCATCGATGACTTCTATTATCTCTTCTTGTGTCGGGATGAGTTTCTCTGTGATTATCGTCTCTCCTACATTCTCAGAAGAATATCCACAGTTCACGCAAGCCATGGTCCTTTTTGGCTTCTCTTCTTCTTTTGTCTCTTCAGCAGCTTTTGTCTTCTTCCCTTTTTTTGGTTTTGCTGCTTTCTTTTTTTTCTTTGTCTCGTTTTTCTTTGGTAAAAGCAATGACCCGCATTTTGGACAGAACATTTCACATCACCTTCCGGTTTGATTCAGATTGGACTTGTTTTTATATTTTATCTAAAATAATCAGATAAATATGGCTTTTATAGTGCCACCGACCCATGCGATAGCCTTGAAAAAAAGGATCTTGATCCAGCCAAGATATGGTATCCTAAAGACCGCTTTTCCGATTATATTTTTATATTCCACATCCAGTTCATCAATGCTCGGGCTTGATATTGGGTTGGTATTATGATCGCCCTTTGTCTGGTATGCTGGATTCTTGTCTGTTCTAGTGATCTTTATGATCCTGTGTATTATCGGTTCTCCCTGAGCGCTTCTAAATACCACCACATCACCAAGTTGTATCTTCTCAGGTTTTTTCCCGAACAGGACCATGATATCACCTGTGTTGAATCCATTGTGGAAATCAAATTTCTTAAAATCACTCTTGCTGACCTCATAACTAGTATAGAAATCTGCTTGGCGACATATGAATTTTCCTTGGCAGATCGCTTCAGATGCCCACCAATCATCAAATGAACCATCGTGTTCCATGCTTCCGGAGACTACTGCGACAATCGGGAAACTTGTACCAAACAGCAATCCAAGGCCAGGATATATGATGAATTTGATCAATAAGAATGCGACAATGATATTGGCGACCCAGCTAAGCAAGCTGTCATCGTTCCATAAGAAGTCCCAGAACCTCTTGATCCACCAGATCGCTCCTCTTCGCTTCATGATGTATCATTTAGGGAAGTCGTTCTGTTATAAATGTTTCTACTGAATCATCGCAATTATGAACGGCGCAAGTTTCAGGAAATAGAAGAAATTCAGGAACATATGGAGAACTATGTTGAAGAATATCAGGCTTTGGAAACTGCCGCATAGCTTGTTTATTATCATTGTTCCAAGAGTATTGAGAACACTTAATACAACTCCTACATAGACTAGATTGGCTGGTGAGAAACTGCCGAACCAAGCAAGCACAAGATATAATCCATATGTGGGAAAACCGACAAATGTAAGTATTCCTCCGCCTAATAGAAACGGGATGAAATCTGCTATGATTATGAAGAAGAAAGCGCCAAGGATACCATATATCGAACCGATGACGACAGTGAAGAAGAACAAAGGGGATACATCGACAGGAGAGCCCCATTTGGTCTGAAGATACTTGACATAGCCAGCGATGCCTGCGAACAGCAAGAAGACTGATTGCTTCTTGAAGAAGAATATCAAAAAAAAAGTGAGTAATGCGACAAGGAGCCATTCAGTGCTCCTTCCAAATCTTCTCTTTATCCCTTTTTGGAGCTCTCTGCTTCCTGTATCTATGAAGTCTCCTGGATAATTCTTTCCATAATAGTTATATCTGGATTTTCCTTTGTGCATCTTGATCTTTTTTTAGCAGAAGGGGTATATATATCTGTTCCTAAATCATCTGCAATATTATCTGGAGCATGGCAGTACCATCAGATATCGGGCTGAAAATGTTAAGATTGATCAATATCGATATGACTGTTGGAACAAGAAATGACAAGAAGACAAGCTCTGACAGAAGATTTCTTTCTACATGCACATAGACAAAACAGATGAATACAGCAAGCAACAGATTCACCATCACGCCTGCGATTGTGACATTGAAAGACGCCCAAGCATCATCTGTTCCAGTGAACTGGACATAGGCTACTGGTTCTGAATTCAGGCGTTTAAGGTCGAATGCGAGCTTTCCAGAATCATCGAATAACGATGTGAAGAAGTGCACTGTCGGATCGAGATCAAAACTCTTGGCAATAGCATAATGGCCTAATTCGTGTAATATGATGTTTGTGATGAAACTGAATGTTATCAGGCATATTACTAACAGGAACATCAGTGGTATATGTTTAAAACCAAAAAATCCCTTTGTTTTCATCACTGGTGGGTTGTAGCATCTGTATATAAACATTTCGCTTATGCGACTACTTCATAGTGGAAACATATTTAAAGGGGGGCCTTATACTGGGCCTGAAATGAAATCTCTGATAATTATGCCATTCATAATGGTCATGGTGCTTGGCTTTGTCATGGAATTGAATAGTATCGCTGAAGATGCTTCTGGTAAATCTATCAAATTTGCAGAAGATATGAGCAACGCTATCCCCTGCGCAGCGAAAGGCATCCCAATAGGGGTCTGTTCACCTGATCTGACATCTTATGATTTCACACCTGAGATGGAGCGCTATATGGCTGCGCTTAATGAGATGAACAAGACTACGTCGCCGATCAGAGACGCTCTTCAAAATGAGATCGAAGCGCATGGTGAAGTGCGTGTGGATTGCAGTTATGATAAAGATATACAGAAGATTGTGTGCGATCTTGAATGATTCTTCTTGTTCAATGTGATTTCTTTACAATACAGCCGAAAATGTAGGGGGGAAAGGTTTATATGTCTCTTTTTCCGGTATAGATTATATGGTCCCCCAAAGGATAATTTGTTTGATAGCATTCTCGCTTTTGATCCTGGCATCATGTTCACTAGACCCTGCGCAGGAATTCAATCAGAGTGTGACAGAGCGCCTTTCAGACACATACAGCAGATTATGCTTTCTATATGTCGATGGCGAGCAGAGGTTCTATTTTGATGAAGGCAATATCTATTCGGGCGAAAAGCTTCTTGGCCACACAAGAAATGGGTGTGTGTATCCAAAATCGGATGAATGCAATGGAGAGAATTTTCTTGTGTTCCAGCCAGATTCTATAAAATTATATGGCTACAATATGACCTCTTCAAAGAAAGTGGATTCCTGCGATGACGCGAACATCGTCGTGTCGGAAAAGCAGTTCGATCATTTCTCGAGATTGAAATGGTCTGTGCCTTATATCAAGAATATCGATCTTTCCGATCCAGGACTCAAGCAGGCAGCGCTTTCTATCACTGAGAACTGCACAGATGATACCTGTCGGGTAAACGCGATATATCGGCATGTCATGACATCATTGAAATATATACGGGACAATCCTGATGGTGGGGATCAGATATATTCGCCAGCCACGACATTGAAACGTGGCGGCGGGGATTGTGAAGATCTGAGCGGAGTGATGAATTCATATCTTGGAGCGATTGGGATAAAGACTTTTGTCGTGTTGACTGAGAAACATGCATATGCGCTTGCATGTGGTGTCGATATGAAACGTCTGCAAGAAGAGGTATTGAAAAGTTTCTATGAGACGACAGAAGTATCAAAAGAGCAGGATATCGAGCTTGTGTCTGGACGTGTGTATTATTATGGTGGCACATCTGCGAGTGTCGCTGGTGATGTAGAATTCTCTTTTTCAGTCGAAGCGGATTCAAAAGTCGATGTCTATGTGGTGAAATCACAGAAAGATTACATTGATTATGTCGAGACCGGAAATTTCGGCTATTATAAAGAATGCAGTGAGAAGTATGTGACTTCTATAAATCGCACCTGCAATATTGCCGATAGCGGCGGCATCATGATAGTCAACAAGGCATTTAAACCGATAAAAGTGAAGCTGGTCGCGAAGTACAAATATGATCATTACATAGTCGATCCCGCGGAGGTCGTCATGGATTATTACACTGTCGACAATGAGACTTGTGTCGTCTTGGAAGCGACTGCTGGAAAGTTTGGTTATCCTGGTTATTCTGTGGATGATAAGACTATGAAGATGGCGATCGATCCGAGTTCTTTTCGAATCGTGAATCTAACTTGATATCTTTTCTGACGAGTCAGATAGACACAACTAATAAATACCATCTCATCCTTCTGTTCGCATATGTCGACGATATCACTTTGTATGATTGTGAAAGATGAAGAGAAGCATCTCAAAGACTGCCTTGATTCTGTCAAAGGACTGGTTGATGAGATCATCATTGTAGATACCGGCTCGACTGATGACACAAAAAATATTGCTAAACGTTCCAACGCGAAAGTCTTCGATTTCAAGTGGTGCGATGATTTCTCAAAAGCCAGGAACGAGTCGCTAAGACATGCGACAAAAGAATGGATACTTGTGCTTGACGCAGATGAGATCATCGACAAGGATGATCATGATAAAATAAAGCGGCTCATAGATACAGATGAGGTCGCTTTCGCTTTCGATCAATGGTCTTACATCGATCAGAAGGAACCAAAAGCAAAAAAGAACACAAACCGTTTTTCCCATCCATTCTACATCTCCCATCGTCCGGTGAGATTGTTTCGGAACAACCTGGGCATAAGATTCATGAATCGTGTCCATGAGCTTGTCGAGCATTCATTAAAAGAGCACAATCTAAAAGAAGTTAAGACAAACATAATCATCCATCATTTTGGTTCGTTGAAAGGCAGTGATTTCATCAATCAAAAAGCAGAGAAATACGCAGAACTCATATTGAGACAACTAAAAGAGAATCCAAATAATCCACGATACAACTATCAGGCAGCGAACATGTATCTTGGGAAAGGCGATAAGCAGAAAGCCCTTGATCATTTCATGGCGACCGCAAGAGTCGATCCAGCCTATAAACTTGTGCATCAGGAGATAGCGAAACTTTTCCTGTCTGTAGGTAAGATCGAGAAGGCGATTGAGCATCTCAATTTCGCGATGCATAATTCTCCTGACAATCCAAGTCCTGCGAACAATCTTGCAGTCCTCTATATGCGACAGAAAAGATACATTTTAGCAAAAGCATTGTTAGAAAAATACCTCAAGAAAGATCCAAAGAACAAGGCATTGCTCACGAATTACACTATTCTTAAGAAGTTGCTCTCTACCTAGCCTGCATTTGGTAATCTTTCCTATCCTGTTCGTTTAAAATCGGTCGGACCCAGACCTGCTTGTTGACGATTTTGACGACGTAGTCATCATATTTCTCTTCAATGATTTTTCTTGATTTGTTCGCAAGCAAGAATGGCCGGTTGTTCTCATCGAAGACGACTTTGTCGAAATCAGGACTTTTGTATCTCTCAAGAGTCAGTAGATCCTGGTTGAATGCATCTATCCTTGCCTGCTCTTCTTTGACTTTGCTCTCTTCTATCTTCTTGAATGGCTTCACAAGGAAGAATTTCCCTCGGTCTGCCCAAAGAAAGCACTCCCAGAATTCGTTATCCTGGACTTTTTCTGTAGTGCTCTGTAGTATGAAGCATATCTTCTTCCGAAAGAATGATACCAGTTTTCCGTCTCTCTTAGGGTTCTTCATGAATTTTAATATGAGGTTGACCAAAACAACACCCCCTATTTGCACATATCAGAAACGAATATCATTTTTGTTTTATTTTCAATTCGTTTCTGAATATCCTAAAAATCCCATATGAAACACATCTAAATGTTCATATTACTGATTTTTATGAATTCAGACGGTTCTCATTTAAATTTATTTCGGTTTCATGGGCCTTCTTATGGCCGAAATAAGCATTTTTAGGCATTCTTTATCTTTCACTATAAAAAGAGCAGCATATGCAGTGATGAACCCTATGGAAAGCAGGATATTTGATACAAGGCCGATACCTACAATCGGACATAAGATCAGACAGAACAGAAGCGTTGTCGCGATAGGGACATATCGCTTCATGATGACGGAAACATCTTTCTTGCATGCGAACAAAAGACACGTCGCCATGAATAGATAAGATGATGCAGAAGCCATCGCGACACCGACGATGCCATGGCCAAGCCTGATGGCGATGATCGCAAGAGATACCATGATAGCCATCGAGATTGACTGGATGAACAGGAGCTTTCTCTGCTGATCGATCGCTATAAGATAATAAGATGCGATGATGGACAGGGAGAAAAAGAACACTCCGATAAGCATGATCTTCATCGGCAGGATAGCCGGGATATATTCTGTTAGATATTTCCTTATCAATGCCGGCAACAAGATGAACAAAAATCCGATGAACGCAGGCGCGATCTTCGAAAGTTTTGAAATGGATGATGTGAAATGCGCTGAAGCATCCTCTTTTTTCTCTTCTATCATCCGCGGAAGCAGCACAAAACCAAGGGCTGTCGGCAGGAAGACAATATAATTTATTATCAGGAATCCAATGTTATAATATCCAAGCTGTTCAGTCCCAAGAAACCGTCCGACGATGATCTTGTCGAATGTCAGGAGCAGGAACAATGCCAGATCGCTCATGAGGATCGGGAATCCTTTGTTGAAAAGCGGCCGTAAATCTGATAATCTAGGTGTCCCGAATTTCAATTGACCAGCAGATCTCATATACGCGATAGCGATCGCATAGACACAGAACAACATGAGGACTGCACCAGATAGAGACATGCCCTTGACAAGCAAGATGACTATCGGGATCTTGATGACTGCCATGAGCACGGTCGAAAGCGCTATCGTCGGGATGTCTTTTGTCGCTTTCAGATAGTTCTCACAAAGTATCCATATCTGCTGGATCACCATCACCGCGAACACAAGCAATATCGCATCCTGATATCGAATATAGAATCCTGTGATCTTTGTCACAATAATAAAGGTGGCTATGATAATCAAATACAATGCGGAGGTGCCGAATACTGATGTCCCAAGCAATCTTGTCTTTTCGTTTTCATCCTTGCATCCAGGTATGATCTTCAGGACTCCTCTTGCAAGGCCAAGATCAAAATATCTCGAATATAACAAAAATAAAGAGAACAATGCGAAAGTGCCATATAACGATGGTCCAAGGTACTTTGTGATCAGGAACATCGACACGATCCCTAAAGGTATCGAAAGCATTATCCCAAGAGAATATATCGAAAAATGTCTGAGAACCGATGCCATATCAATAGCTGGTCTTAGACGGTATTTAAATCTTCTTTTGGTATTTAGATGATTTGTGGGGGATTCAAAATAATCAAGCATTCACTTTTTCGCCCTCGCCCCGAGTCTGTCTTGGCAATTTGCCATTTCAGGACTGTTTCACGCAATAGGTGGGGGTTGATAATCAGACTCCGGGGCCTTGCGACTTAGTTCATTGCCCCATCATTTGTGGTCGGAGAGGGCATCTGGTGTAGATCACTGCCAGCTGGACCAATCGGACAATAAGGGAAATGGCATATCTATCATCAATCAGACAAAAATCCTACCTGGTCCGGCTGGACTGCAAAAAGAGAGGAAAATTCAAATCATCATAAGCACCTATTTCGCTGGTGTCCTTGTTTCGACACATTTAAATATATTCCATATAACTGCTCAGATAGCATGGATATATGGGGATTTAGAGATATAAGGATATTCACATATCTTGTTGGCGTCGGTATCCTTCTTTCGCTTCTATTGTGGCCGTTTGGATTCATTCCCACTGCTACTTTGCGAGTGGTCTTTGGCATGATACTGCTGTTGGGTCTGCCAGGTTATTTCGCATTCTGGGCCATTTTTGATCGAAAAGAAGTAAGTGAGATAGAACGGCTTGGCCTAGTGTTTGTGTTCTCTCTTGTCCTCTCTGTCGTTCCGGTGATGCTTGGCGATTATTTTTTCAAGATACCTGTGACTGCGCCAAATATAGCGATGATTATCCTGTTTGTGACTTTTGTATGCGCTGGCATAGCAGCATTCAGGCACAGAAGATTTTTAAATACGATCTGATCTGAAAGATATGAGTAAGAGGGATTGGTATGAGAATACATAAGACTGCGGATGTATCTGAAAAAGCAACGATTGGAGAAGGCACATCAATCTGGAACAACGCCCAGGTAAGGGAGGGTGCGATCCTTGGAACAGGATGCAACATCTCTAAAGATGTATACATCGACACTGGCGTGAAGATCGGTGATAAGGTCAAGATCCAGAACGGAGTATCTGTCTATCATGGCGTAGAGATAGAAGATGAAGTCTTCTTAGGTCCGCACATGACATTCACAAATGATCTTTTTCCGCGGGCGACAGTATGGGATGATTCGATGATCGGAAAGACAGTTGTTAAAAAAGGTGCATCGATAGGCGCGCATGCGACGATTGTATGCGGGGCGAAGGACAGTCCACGTGTCATAGGCAAGTATGCTCTTGTCGCAGCTGGCGCAGTTGTCACAAAGAACGTGCCGGACCATGGTTTTGTTGTCGGTGTGCCAGCGAGATTGAAAGGCTTTGTCTGCAGATTGGCGCACAAGATGCAGGAGAAAAAGAGATTGGTCGGCTTTGTTGAGATGGAATGCAAGATCTGCAAGACCACAGTCGAGATACCTATCAAAGATTACGAGATGATAAAATGATTCCGCTTGTGAGACCGATTATGGGAGAAGAGGAAAAAAAAGCGGTCATGGCTGTGCTTGATTCAGGTATGATCGCCCAAGGACCTAAAGTGGCTGAACTCGAAGAGAGATTCGCTGCCATGTGCGGCACAAAGCATGCGATCGCAGTCACATCAGGGACAGCGGCATTGCACGCTTCGCTTCACTGTCTAGGTGTCCGTCCTGGTGATGAAGTCATAACCACACCATTTACTTTCGCTGCGACCGCAAACAGCGCGATAATGTGCGGCGCAAAACCAGTATTCGTAGACATTGACGAGGATACATTCAATATCGATCCAGAAGCGATCAAAGAGAAGATCACAAAAAAGACAAAAGCGATGATCCCAGTCGATCTTTATGGGCAGATCTATGATCCTAAGATAGATAAGATCGCAAAAGACAACAATGTCTTTGTGGTCGAAGACGCATGCCAGGCAGTGTGCGCTTCTTCCGGCGGAAAGATGGCTGGTTCATTTGGTCATATGGCAGCGTTCAGTTTCTATGCCACAAAGAACATGATGTGCGGAGAAGGTGGCATGATCACGACTGATTCAGATGAGTTCGCAGAATTGTGCAGACGTTTCCGACATCATGGGCAGAGTCAGCAGACACGATATCAATATCACGATCTTGGGTACAATTATAGGATGACAGATATCCAGGCAGCGATCGCGCTTGTACAGCTTGATCGCATAAAGGAATTGACCGATAAGAGGATAGCGAACGCAAAGTTATTGGACGCTGGTCTCAAGAAAATATCGTGGTTGAAGACGCCGCATGTTGCGTCTGGCAACAAGCATGTGTATCATCAGTATACTATCCGATTGAAAGAAGATGCTCCACTATCGCGTGATGTATTGCTTGAGAAACTGAAAGACGCTGGGATTGGCTGCGGTGTATATTATCCAAAACCACTTCATCTGCACCCTAATTTTGCCAGATTCGGTTATAACGGTGGTGATTTCCCACTGTCTGAAGCCGCTTCGCTTGGCGTCATCTCGCTTCCAGTGCATCCGATGGTCACTAGAGAAAACATTAAATACATGATTGAATTTTTTGAAGGTATTGAATGAACATGGGAAAGGTCAGACTTGGGATTGTAGGTATAGGATCGATGGGAAAGAACCACTTGCGTGTGGCTTCTGAGATACCAGATGTCGATTTGATATGTGTCTGTGATGTCGATAAGAAACTAGTCGATGTTGCGACAAAGAAATTTGATTGCAATGGTTATTCTGATTACATGGAGATGGTGAAGAAAGAGGAATTAGATGCTGCGCTCGTCGTTGTGCCGACAAACCATCATCTGTCGGTCGCGGGCGCATTCATCGATGCTGGCGTCAATGTGCTTGTCGAGAAACCGATCGCAGGCACTGTCGAGGATGGTAAAAAATTGATCGATGCTGCGAAGAGAAAAGGCGTGAAACTCATGGTCGGTCATATCGAACGGTTCAATCCGGCGATATTGGAATTGAAGAGACGGCTTGATGCAGGTCAGCTTGGAAAAGTGTTCAAGATAAATGCGAGGAGAATCGGACCTTTCCCGGCGCGTATCCGTGATGTCGGCGTGGTGCGTGATCTTGCGGTCCATGATCTTGATATCATGAGATTTCTTACTGGGACCGATGTCACTCGTGTATATGCCGAGACTGCGCAGAGGATACATACAAATAACGAAGACCTTTTGTCAGGGCTCATACGTTTCAATTGCGGGACGCTTGGGGTGCTTTCTATCAACTGGCTGACACCAACAAAGGTACGTGAGCTGACCATCACTGGCGAGAAAGGCATGTTCGTCGCGAATTATATCACACAGGAACTTCGTTTCTATGAAAATGCTGACTTGAAAGATGATTATACTTACTCTGAGATCCTGCGTGGTGTCTCTGAAGGCTGTATGACAAAATATGTCGTGCAGAAAGGTGAGCCGCTCAAAAAAGAGATCGAACATTTTATCAGTTGTGTGCGGGATGACAAGACTCCACTAGTGACTGGCGAGGATGGGCTTGAAGCGGTGAAGCTCGCTGAGGCGCTTATCGAGTCTGCTGATTCTGAGAGATGCGTTAAATTCTGAAATTTAAATTGTCTGCTGCTTGTGTACAAAGATTATAATCTTGCATTTCCACTCGTCTATTGACGAGTGGTGATTTAATGGAAATGCAAGGGTCTGAGAAAACGACCCGGAGCGAAGCGGAGCTAAGTTTGCTAAATTCTGCTTTTGCAAAATTTAAAACTGCTTTGCAGTTTTAAGCAAACTTATAATTCGCTTTGCGAATTATGCCACTGGTCTGTGACCAGGGGTTGTCGTTTTCGATTGACTCCTAGATATCTCATTTTTTGATCATAATATTTGTGTCTATCAAGAAACAGTTCGATAAAATATGCGTTCTTCTCTTTTGTCAGGATGCGTCTGAATGATATGTCTTATTCTGTCATTCCAAAACCGTCTATAAAACATTATGATTCAATGCCTTCAAGAGAACAGTTTCTTGAAGATATGATCAATGTGAATCTTCAGAATGCAGAAATGTTAGAAAACTGTCTTAATGACATAGCACCCACCCTAATCTTTTAAGGCGGCGCCTCCCTGGTCCCTCTTTTTTTTGGATTTTTTGAGCATGTTTTCCGAAGGAACCAAACGATTGACGTTTGAGCGCGCGTAATCATGTAAGGAGGCGCCAGAAAAAAATGAGTATCCTCATGTCTTTACAAGGATCCGCTTCATTCCTGGCGAAAGTTCCCATTGCTGCATATTATTACGTTTTCCAGCATATATTATGGCGCCTTTCTTCTTGAGCGAGCTTACAAGACCAGAAGCTTTGTTTCTGGTCATCTTGAATCTGCTTGCTATATCCGCAGCAGTGGAGATATCATTCTTCCTTATGAATCTCATAATTTTCTTTTCGACAGCCGTGTAGAAATCGATCGATTTCTCTCTCTTGCCGCTCTTTATCTCCTGTATTATATCTTTTTCAGCAAGGATATCACGCGCCGCGTAATAAGAGATCATGTATTCTTTTTTCAGGATGGGATTTATATCCTGGAATTTCCTGTAATGGAA
The DNA here is from genome assembly GCA_002762705.1 of Candidatus Woesearchaeota archaeon CG11_big_fil_rev_8_21_14_0_20_43_8. Lineage (GTDB taxonomy): Archaea > Nanobdellota > Nanobdellia > Woesearchaeales > CG08-08-20-14 > CG08-08-20-14. The sequence goes on from PCVE01000120.1 coordinate 28,922, forward strand.
ATCAAACAATGAATCCGCATATTCTAATAGTCTTCTTGGATTCGAATCAGCATGTTTCACAAGCAGGTCGACTGTGTCTTCATGAAGTTTGTCATAGTAATTGATACCAGAACCTTTGTGGTCCAAACGTCTTTTCAATATCTCTTTCATAGTCGCATCGCTAAGGCCTTTTAGGGTGATTATCCTATTACCGATCCTTTCCTTGAATGAACCAGATGCGTTATGGAGTTCTCGCGCGATCTGCGCGATGACGATTGATTTGACTCCTTTTTTCTTCTTCTCCCATTTGCCTTTCGCTTCAAGGACAATGTTAGGATCCGTCGCCTGGAATTCATCGATAAGGAGGACTGGCGTCTTTCGTGGAGTCTGTCTGAATGTGATCTTGTCAAAGAAATCTCTTTTGTTCTTCAATTCATCTTCGATCGAGAACCCTTTTGGAAGATCTTCTGCATTCAGATAGATGAATTTGTGGTCTTTTAGTTTATTCTGGACTTTATTTAGCATGCTTGTCTTTCCAGAACCCGTGAATCCATTAAGAAAGCAGACTTCGCCTTTTTTTATGTGGTTGATGAGCTGTTCTTCTTCTTCATTAAGTCCGATAAGGTCAGGGTTCGGCCTGATGTCAAGTGGGTTTGAGCGGAACTTTAACTGCTCATACCAAGTCATCGAATCCCCTCCTTGTTTTATAGCTACCTATTTCCATCTCATACACATCCACGCACTCTACGGCTCGCAAAAACCGTTACTAAAAAATCCTAAGATATTCAGGTTTAAAAACCTTTCGTTAATAAAGTAGATTAGTATAGTATATTCCATACTAGTAATCTTTTTATACTCCTTTGAAAATAAGGATATCTATGAAACTCTTTGGACATTTCATCCAGGTAGAGGGAGCAGGCATACTTAGCAGCAAAAGGAAAAAGATTGTTGAAGGGGTGCTGAAGAAAGTTGGATCAGACAGGTTGCTTTCAATGTACAAGAGTTTCAATGCGATAAGAGATTTCGAGAAGAAAAAATATGAAGTTGTCTTCCCCTGCAA
>PCVE01000120.1:29982-33725 GCA_002762705.1 Candidatus Woesearchaeota archaeon CG11_big_fil_rev_8_21_14_0_20_43_8
CCTCTTCGTTTCACGAATATAGATATGGAGATACATGGGTTCTCATTCCTCAAAGATAATTTTATCGGCCGTCAGATGCATGATGTGCTTGATAAAGATGAACTCCTGAAAAAAGAGGTGATCTCATATGTCATCTTCAATCAGGAAGCATTTGATGAATTCGATGCGATCGACCAGGCGAACAACAGGATCGAATTATTCCGATCTCTTTTGAATTTCTATAAATCTTTTGGCAACAATGCAAAAGAGACCTGTAGACCAAGCTATCTCTCTTCTATACATCCGCCGAAATATGTGTTTGTCTTCGATGATAAAAAGAACTTCATCACGATGAGCGGCGTGTTCGGTGATTATGATTATAAGCCTGTGAATTTTTCTAAGCAAGAGATAACTGAGGTTGAATCTCTCGTCCATAAAGTGAATTGCATCGGGGATTATGATTTGAAATATCTTCTGTTCAAGGCGTTGATCCAACACACAGATGCGTTAGATGAGGTCGCGCCTGAGGCTGCGTTCTCCGAATACTGGAAAGTGCTTGAAGTGCTCTCTCTTGGAAATGAGGACGGGATAGAAGGCCCTGAGGCCTGCCTTAGATTAAAATCACTTTTTGTGGATAAAGAGGCATGCCCAGTCAGACGACTCTATCGAAAGCTGGATGATCCAAGCAAGATATCTTCTAATGATCTGAATAATATAAAATCTGTCGCGCAGGAGACGATCATGTTCCTTTTTAATAATTCTGAGACGCTTGGCGGAAAAGAAGGATTGCTTGCTCTGTATAAGAAAAATCAGACAAAACTATTGCCACCGAAACCAAAAAAGAGGACGCCGGAGAAGAAAAAAGCCAAAAAAAAATAAACCAAAAAAATCAAAGAAGAGATGATCACTCGAATTCTTTTAGAAGTTCATCAAGTTTCTTCGCGACAGGAAGATCTTTTAGTGGAACTTTAGTCTGGTACACGATGTCATATGTATCATGTTCTGAGAACTTGACTTCGACACTATCATCAATGACCTCTATGCTCACATCCAATGGTATTGATTTTGCCACAGGATCTATGTCTTTGTTGCCTGGATTACAAGCATATCCAAGTTTAGACAGTTTACCTTTGTGCAAATGGCCCATGCAATAGAAATGTTCTTCTCCTTCTGGTTTGTTTAATGTGATCATACCTGATATCATGGTGAGGTCGCCTTCATCACTGTATCTTGCATCAACCATGATATATCTGTCTGGTAAATTATATCCTATCTCTCGCCAGTATGCAACAGTATTTGGTTTGCCGCTTAGATCAAATATCATCAGCATCTCTGCATCTGTCTCAGGTGATTTTGGGTTCTCAAACTTCCTTGCATATTCGTGTGTTGGCTCTTTGTTTAAATAAAGTATCTCGCCATCATCTTCATGGATGACTAGACAATAATCTCCTTTCTGCGCCACTTCATCTTCTAAATTTGGATTTCCTTTTGCTGCCAGATAATCATTGATTTTTTGTATCATATCACTCATCGAATATCACCGGAGACTGGGTCAGATGATTTGTTTATATACTTAATGGATATAAGCTTATAAACCCAAGGCCACCAACACACAAATAAAAATGGTATTTTGCCCAAAGTGCGGAAAAAAAGGAGTCAAAGGGCTCTGTGAAGATTGTAAGCCAGTCGAACTGCTTGATTCATATAAAGAGAAGATGGTCGAGTTTTGTCAAGCATGCAGTAAAGTGAACATCCGTGGCAAATGGGTTGAATGTAGATCATTAAAAGAAGGATTCTCAAAAGTGATTCGTGATCGCACAAAATGCGCAGATGGCGTTAAGCTTGATGTGCATGCGCACCTTGAGCAAGTTCCGATAAAGCCAGGTATAAGAAGAGTTGTGCAGGTCGACATCAAGGCGAGATTAGGCAGTGTCGTACAGGAATCTTCTATGCTTGTCAGATTGCTGATAACTTCTTGTCCAAAATGTTCGAAGATGGGCACACAATATCTTGAAGGCATCCTCCAACTCAGAGGGATAACAAAAGAGACAGAGTTCGTTATCGATTTCGCTCGTAATGAGATCGCGAAGCTCCGCGAAAAAGGCATGTTCATAAATAAAGAGAAACGCCATAAGGACGGCATCGATCTTGTGGTCACAAGAAAGAAATGTCTCCGTCAGATATCGCAGAAGATCGTTGATGAGTTCGGCGGGACTGTGAGTTTCAATACACAGGTCTTTTCGATGGATCGTCAGACTATGAAAGACATCTTGCGATTGAATGTCCTTGTGACTTTGCCGGATATATTCAAAGGCGCTGTCGTATCTGTTGGCCGTGCATTGTTTGTTGTTCGTTCTACGAAAGGAAAAGAGGTCAACTGCATCGATCTGTCTGATGGGAAGAAGAAATCCTTCATGTCTGATCGGCGAGAGTATGGGCTTGTCTGCCGCAGGCGAGATCTTCTTGAGACGTCAATCTCTAAACTTGCGCCGCATCTGGAAGCGCTTCATCCCGAGACATTCGAAAGTGTTCTTCTTATGAATGAAGAATATGCAAAAAGCCAGCTTCTTGGGTCTAAAATGACGATCGGGAAGAAAATTAGGGTTCTCGGGTCGAATGGATTATGGTTCGTCTCTATGTAGGGGTATTTATTAGAAAGATTTATATATCGGTTTATAAAACCAAAGTGGTTCGTAAAGATGATGACGAAACCAATAGAACCAGAAGCAGGTTATACAAGCTTCAAAAAGACAAGAGAATTGCCCCCACCAGTGCCGATACCAGTGATAGAAGAAGATATAATCTCAATCACATATCTCGATAGACAGAAAGTTGAAGAAGTGACTCCAGACATGATCTTGTCGAGCACTCCGACAGTGTACGATAGGGATGGACGACGGCTTCCTGTCGCATTCAAGCACATATCTGGTGATGAACTTTATGATATCCTTGATGACTGGGCCACTGTGCCTTTAGGTGGTTATGGAGCAGGAAAACAACTTATTATGTTTGATCGGATAGTCGAAGCAGTGTCTGATAAAAACATAAATATCCTCAGTTATGGTACTTCGATGGAATGGGGGAAAATCGGCGATCGAAATGTTTTGGAAAAACGGTTAAGCGATATGGAATTCCATATCACTCTTGATGAGATCATGTCAGCGATTGATGATCTTGCATCTATCGATTTTATATTGTCTGACACTGATTTGCTTCCTGTTGATCTTGATGGTCCATATATGCCTGGCATGCAGATATACTATAATTGCACAGATGCGAAAAGAAAGAAGATAAATAGTGGGATCGATAGGCTGCTGCTTCGTTTTGTGAAAGATTTCTATGAGAATTCGCATAAGTGGCCCACTATACGACATATGCTCGATAAAGCCCAGCGTATCGCTGATAGACTATAGAAAGCTATTTAAACGGCTGATATTTCTCTAAAACTTAACCTCATTTCTTGAGGGGGTGCCGGAGCGGTCAATTGGATTCTATAGGTCCAGACCAGACGGGGCAGGCTTAGGTGACAAGTTTCTTGTCGAAGAAACCTGTTGACTTAGTGTCTACGCGTGTTCGAATCACGTCCCCCTCATCTTTTTTGTTGTCCACAATTCTTGCTAGATTTTGACATTCTGGTGAGATTTTATTGCAAGTCATAAGATTCATATCACTGCCTGTCTGGTGCTGTAGAAAGTCATCTTCTCTTGGAGATATATGTCCCTCTTTTAAGCTTTGAGCACCCTGCCCTATGGTCAGCGTGCGCT
>PCVE01000040.1:0-2610 GCA_002762705.1 Candidatus Woesearchaeota archaeon CG11_big_fil_rev_8_21_14_0_20_43_8
AGATACGGACATCATGCAAGCATAAAGAGACAGATATTCTACTTCGAAGATATAGTATCCAAATTGCAAATAGAAACAATAAATATTATTGGTCAGAAAGAGGCAAGTCGGCTATGGTACCTCATCGGGAAAGACGTTGGTTATCGATATCTCCTTATGGGAAGTGGGAAAAAACCCCCTTATTTTTTATTGGATCAGATTTTACAATACATTGTCACCAATTTGAATGGGGCTGGCTTGACTTTTGCTAAAGAAATTATATTTGAAAAAAATGATGTTTTTATATTCAAAGGAAATAATAATCTAGTGTGTCGACAATCATCATTGGGAGATAATTTTGCTGGCTTCGCAGCAGGTATAATCTCTTTTTTATTGGGTAAAAATGTCGAAGCCAAATGTTATTGTAAATGCCCTAACAATTGCAAGATTATTGTTGATCCATCACACACAATAACATATATAGTTGATGCTGAAAAATTGAAACCAATAAAAAACTACGCATCATTAAATACACCGACAACTAATGAAAATTATGATTTCCCCGCATTTTCTAAATTAATTGCTTTTGATAAAATTGCAATCCAAAAAGAAGGAGTGTTTTATCTAGATAAATTAGTCATTATCCCATATGAAATAGGTATTTCTGGAATAATAAATCAAAAATATGATGAGTTCGGGCTATCAAAATTTATTGGTACAGTTACGAAAGAAATTTCTGAAAAAACCTGGAACCAGATTAAAATACAAAGTAATGACAAAAAACAAAACTTAAAATTTTTATTCAACACACTCACAGCATTAGGTTGGGGCATATTCCGACATAAATTCGAAGATGACATAATCGAATTAACCATAAAAAGCTATCCAATATCAAGATTTAGTTTCAATTTTGAAATATATCAGTTAAATGGATTTATTAATTCCGCATTAGATAACAAATATGAAATTATAAAAATAGATACAAATGAATCTAACAAATCAATCAAAATCAGATTTAAACCCCTGAAGGATTCATCTTAAATAAAAAATAATTTAACAAAGTATTAAATTTAAATAACATAGGATATTTTCTAGCTATCTCCATGGGTGGTTTCTTAAAATTTCCCTTTAATAAATCGATAAAAACCTCGGGATATTTATTGAAAATAGGAAGTATATCGCGGTTTTTAGGATAATCAACAAATGAGCTTAATAATGGATTTCGCATGTATCGACTTTTCCTAGATGCTAATTGTGATAAATAAAAATTAAGATACTTTTTTTTCCACATTTTTTCAAAATTAGAGTTTGTTTTAATACAATTTGCCAGAAGATTCGACGAATCTAAAATGGAACCAATCCCACTAGCTGATGAACAATTAGCATTACCAAATGAATCACCCAAACAGATTATGTCTTTTTCACATATAGGAAATGCAGGTGAACATGGGATCTGACATATTTTTGTATCATCAAATGACACATCTTGTACAACATAATAATTTTCATTCGTTAAGATATTGACCTCTTTCTGCCGGACATATTTCCACCGACCATATAGAATATGATTTGAAAAAGGATAAATCTCTTCTAGGTGCCCTTGATCTCCAAAATAAAAATAATAATAATCATTTGAAATTTTTGGCTTTTTTGTCTTTGTAACAATTCCTTTCCAATAATATTTTGGCCTTTTTTGGTTAGCACTATTTTTTGTAAAAAAATTAATACCCGAACAATCAACTAACTTATCAAAATAATATTTTGAAGTATCTGTGGTTAAAATGTGACTCCCTTGGTGAACAGCACATTCTTTTTTTACATATGCGCTTGAGACATCTAAAAGATGTTTACAAGCCTTACGATAATCAAAAAAATACATTGGACAGTTAATTTCTGCCAATATTTTATTTTCAGCACCAATTTTGATGCCTTTATACATTTTTACATAAGGTAAATTATATTCCTTCACAATTTCTTTAAATGTATTCCGATACCCATAAGCTGCATTCGCACCAATTTCATCTTTTTCAATCAACAAAACACTTTTATCCGGGCATTCCTTAGCTAGATTGTAAGCTAGACCGCAACCTGCGATTCCACCTCCCACAATTATGACATCATAATACTTCACACAAATCACCTCTCGCGCTTACTTTTTTTCAAAAAAAAATCAAATGGTTTTCCAGGAAATTCTTCAAGAATATGGCTCATCATGCTAAGTGAACGAGCAAGGAATGATAAGTAAATCCCCTGCTCGGGTTCAAAATTCATGCAGCTATATGCTAGGCCAACAACAGCATCGATATTTGGATGAATTCCTTTTCGTGAATGGAGTTCATCACGCAGTGCATTGTATCTGATGAGCATTTTGTGGTCGGGATACACCTCTTCTATTGAAGCATAGAGGATATCTGGCCGTCGGTCTTTTTTATAAACTGGATGACCAAATCCGCAAAGTTTCATCCCATGAGATAATTTTTCATCAACCCACATCTTGACACCATTATCACCAAGATCATCCAACAACTTCATGTTCTCGCAAACTGCACCCAAATGATGAGTACCAAATGTAGCAAGACCACCGATCAATCCATTGATGACTGCAAAATCCCGAGATTTCGTCACTGAAGC
>PCVE01000040.1:2623-10694 GCA_002762705.1 Candidatus Woesearchaeota archaeon CG11_big_fil_rev_8_21_14_0_20_43_8
TTTTCAAAAGAAGGTCTTTTTCATCCTTGCTTGCTTCATCACCCCTGAACTTGACAAACAGTAGATCAAGAAAATCATAAGCGCCTATTAGCTCTTCGATTGACTTCCAATTGTCATGCTGAGAATCATATTTCTCAAAATTGACCAACAAAACTTCATCCAGTGTTACTTTATCATTCCGTGTCATTTCTTATACCCCCACTGCCCAAGACAGCAAAAAAACGACTGCTAATACCCGCGTTATTTTCAAGTTCTTCTCAATTGATAGAATTGAGTCGCAAACAAACTTCACACAATTTATCGCAAGCAAGCTCAAAATAAAAACGATCCCTGCATCGAAGAAAAAATAAGGGATGAGCATCATCACAAATCCAAATTCTCGAAATAGCTGGATAAACCTTCTGCCATTTTGAAATATTGTGGCCGGAGTAGCGTAACCCCTTTCTTTGTCTTCGATTGTTCCTTTAAGATTTTTTATCTGGATCAAGAACCAAAACACAAAAAAAATCACAATTGAATACCCCAATATTCTGGATTTTTGCAGGCCAAGAATCCAACCAGCAAACAATGCTGGCAAAACATGATGAGTAAATACTAAGATGGTTATGTCTGCAAATAATATTCGTCTGCTGATTGTATTATAAATTAGACCAAGTAGCACCCAAAGAAAATTCAATATCAATATTTTTTCGTTATAAACGCTGAGAATTATACTACTCCCCAACAATGCAAAAGAAAGTAAATAGGAGTATTTTGGAAGTGTAAAATCATTATCCCTATAAGCATTGTGTAACCCAAAAGCCATATATGTCAAAACACAACAAACCACAAGAATAACCATATCGACACTGAATGATTTAGCATATGTTAGGGGGATCATAATTGTCGCAATCACGGGCATGGTCCGTTCGACTCTCGTAGCTTTCGCTATGTCTAATAATACACTCATCTTCAAATACACCCCCAAAATAAAAAATGTGCATTCCCGCAAAGTGATGGCACAATTTTAATAATCAACCGATTAAAATATCCTTTTTTGCCATAAAAACGGAAAGTATGTGCACCTACCAAGTATCCAAAATAAGTCATATAAAAAGAGTCATCACGACCCGAAAGTGAATACCTGGAAAATTATATAAACGACATACGAAGTAACCTACTAGACAGCTTAATAGGGGGGAAATCATGTTAAAAGATCATCTGGATTCACGAATAGCAGATATTGATGAGTCCTTAAAAGCCCTGATACCAGAAACAATAGATGAATCCTGGGTCTTGGAGCAATTTGGACCAACAAAGTGGAAATACTCAGAAAAAGCAGTACAGGAAGCTATAGCAAGACCTGCATGGGACCTTCTGAACAGAGGAGGGAAACGTTGGCGCCCTGCACTCATGGAATTATGTTGCGAAGCGGTCGGTGGAAAGAGAAGTGATACAAAAGATCTGTTGGCAATACCAGAAATAATACATAATGGGACCCTCATGATAGATGATATCGAAGATAGCTCGACACTAAGAAGAGGAAAACTAGCCATCCACAAGATATATGGAGAAGATATCGCGATAAACGCGGGGAACGCCATGTACTTTCTCCCTTACTTGAAACTAAAAAATATAGAAGAGAAAAAAAGACTAAAGCTTCTTGAACTGATCTATGATGAGATGCTACGCCTCCATCTTGGCCAGGGAAAAGATATATACTGGCATCGAAGCCAGATCATCCCGACAGAAGATGAATATCTGCAGATGTGCGCATTCAAGACAGGGGTGCTTGCAAGGCTGAGCGCAAAGATGGGAGCCATCTTAGGCGACGGCACAGAAGAACAAATCGTATCTCTAGGCACATTCGCAGAATCAATAGGTGTGGCATTCCAGATCGTAGACGATATACTCAACATACGACCATCAGAAAAATGGGGAAAGACAATAGGTGATGACATCACAGAAGGAAAGATCACATTGCTTGTCATCCACACTTTGAAGAATGCAGCTGAGAAAGACAGACAATCACTGCTCGCGATCCTGAGATCAAAGACACAAGAAAAAAGCAAGATCAAAGAAGCCATACAGATACTTGAGAGATATGGCGCGATAGGATATGCCAAAAAGATAGCAGACCGATTAGTTCTTGATGCTTGGAAACAAGTAAAAGAGACAATAATAGACAGCGATGCGAAAACACTGTTAAAAGAGTTCGCAGATTATTTGATAGAGAGGGACATCTAAAATGATAAGAAGAATATCCGGACCAGACGATATAAAAAAGATGAACATCGAAGAATTGAATGAACTCGCAGGATCGATAAGATGCCATCTGATAAATACTGTCTCAAAGACAGGCGGCCATCTCGCGCCAAACCTTGGCACAGTGGAGCTCACTATCGCAATGCACAAAGTGTTCTCAAGCCCAAGAGATAAGATGGTCTTCGATGTCGGCCATCAGTGTTATACCCATAAGCTGCTCACTGGAAGAAAAGACAGATTCCACACATTAAGACAGGAAGATGGATTGAGCGGATTCCCAAAAAGAGAAGAGAGCGAACATGATGCTTTCAATACCGGCCACAGCAGCACATCAGTAAGCGCAAGTCTTGGCATAGCAGCAGGCGCAAAACTGAAAAGAGATGATGGAAATGTCATCTGTGTGATAGGAGATGGCGCTCTCACAGGAGGAGTCGCATTAGAAGGACTTAACCAGGCAGGTTATCTGAAGACAAATCTTATAATAATCCTCAATGACAATGAGATGTCTATAGCGAGCAATGTCGGAGGGATGTCTGAATACACTAGCAGGATAAAAAATACAGATATCTATCAGAACGTCAAAAAAGAAGTCGAAGCCCTGATAGAAGCGAATGGCACATGTGGCGAACATGCAAAAGCCATCAAGGATGAACTGAAATATCTCTTAAACCCAGGCATAGTCTTCCAGAAGCTTGGGATAGATTACTTAGGACCTATCGATGGACATAATATAAAAGAACTTATATGCACTTTGGATGAAGCGAAAAAACGCAGAAAACCAGTCCTCGTGCATATCAAGACAATCAAAGGAAAAGGTTATGTCTTTGCAGAAGCAAACGCAGAGAGATTCCACGGCATATCATCTTTTGATATAACAAACGGACAGAAGAACGGCACAAAAAAAGAGACATTCACATCCATATTTGGAAAACAGATGGTGAAGATGGGATACAATGACCAAAAGACGATCGCGATCACTGCGGCTATGCCATCTGGCACTGGACTCACTGATTTCGCGAAACATTTTCCTGACCGTTTCTTCGATGTCGGAATCGCAGAGCAGCATGCAGTCACATTCGCAGCAGGTCTTGCCACACAAGGTTTCAGACCAGTCGTCGCAATCTATTCCACATTTCTTCAAAGAGCATATGACCAGATCATACATGATGTCGCACTGCAGAAACTACCCGTCACATTCGCGATCGACAGGGGAGGGATGGTAGGTGAAGACGGACCGACACATCATGGAGTATTCGATCTTTCATATCTCAGACACATCCCAAATATGACTGTGATGGTCCCAAGAGATGAGATAGAGCTCTGTGACATGATGGATTTCGCGCAAAAACACGACGGACCTATTGCATATAGATATCCACGGGACAATGTAGTCGGTGCAGACCCTGAAAAGAAGAGGACACCGATTGCGATAGGAAGATCAGAGATATTAAAACCGTTCAAAAATAATCACCTAAAGAAAAAGATTGCGATACTATGTACAGGCCACATCATCAATGACGTGATATCCTCAGTCGATGGCATAGACAAAGACATCGATGTCATGATAGTGAACGCAAGATTTGTGAAACCGCTGGACACCAGGCTTATCGAATCCATCTCGCAAGAGGCAGATCACATCGTGACTGTCGAAGAGAATTCATCGCAGGGAGGATTTGGTTCCGCTGTTCTGGAATATGTCGAAGACTTACGTATCAAGGGAGAAATAAAGACACGATCAGTCATCCGCTTCGGTCTTCCGGACAAGTTCATCGAACATGCACCTTTGAAAAGACTCAAAGAGTTATATGGATTGACCGGCAGAAAAATCATCGATTCTATCAATTCCCTTGGATGATCCGTTTTTCTTTGTATATCGGAAGGCTGAAATAGAATGTGCTTCCCTTGCCAGAACCTTTGCTCTCAGCGTCAATCGAAAACGACCACCCCTGGTCACAGACCAGTGGCATAATTCGCAAAGCGAATTATAAGTTTGCTAAATTCTGCTAAAGCAGAATTTAGCAAACTTCGCTCCGGGTCGTTTTCTCGGACACTTGCATTTCCACTAAATCACCACTCGTCAATAGACGAGTGGAAATGCAAGATTATAACCTATAGAAGTGGCCGCATTAAAAAGTGTGGTTTTGATGTCACAAATATAACACTCATCTGCCCCTTAATTTTCAGACATCCGTGATCACTTACGATCCAAAACAGCATTTATCCTGGCTGCAAGATCAGTTATATCAAATGGCTTCTCGATGAAGTCAGCTGCGCCATGCTTACCCATCTGTTTGCTCACGTTATCTGTCAATGCAGTGAGAAATATCACTGGCACATTCTTTGCTTCAGGAAGCATCTTAAGATTCTTGTTCACGACCCAGCCGTTCATCTCTGGCATCATGACATCAAGAAGGACAAGATCAGGTTTTATCTTACTGAATTCCTTTAAGCATTTTTTGCCATTGTTTATACCAATAACTTCAAAATCCGGCTGGATATCCTCTAATCCTGCCTTGACTGAAAATATAATGTCATCGTTATCATCAACAACAAGTATTTTTCGTTTCATCTTTCATCACCATCAATTTCCGTTTCCTTTCCTTAGGATATTAGATTTTATTGTTTTATACAATGTCTTTGAATCAAATGGTTTTTGGATATAATCAACACCATATGTAAGACCCATCCGTTTACATGCAGGATCATCAAGACAAGTCAAAAAAACAATTGGAATCAGACTAGATTTCTGATTACCTTTCAATTTTATACTCAATTCCCACCCATTCATCTCAGACATCATCACATCAAGGATAATCAGGTCTGGATCAAATTTTTCAAGCAAAGAGAGACATTCTTTGGCGCTATTAGCCTGACGGACAGTGATTTTAGGATCTAAGTCTTTTAATGCTTCGGAGATACTATATGTCACATCTTTATCATCGTCAACAACGATCAGTTTCATTCTTGTACACCTCTTGTCAGTCTAGTTCTCTCTTTTTTCTGGGATAAATTAATCAACGATGGTGTTTTGCATTAACATACAATCAAATTGCATCAACTCTTGGTCCAAATGACCCAGAGACGCACCACTATCGTCAGGAATGATGATGTCTTGTAACTATAAACCTTTATTCACCCAACACCACAGAAGGAAAACTTTTCTCTCAAATAAAAGGTGAACAGAATCATCCCAAATCAACAGACACAGAAATGAAAAATATACCACGCTGTATAAGACTGATTGACAAAGATGGGCAAAATTCTCACCACACAGGAGAAAGTCATAAAACATGGCTCAAAAGACATAGTGATACATGACTTTTTTGAGAAAAGAAAGTGCATCTTGCTGTTTGGCCCGCCATTTTCAGGAAAGCATAACATATTATCAAGATCGATAAAAGAATCACTTACTAAAAAAACAGCCATGTTGTTCATCATCACAGACCTATCACCAGATGAACATTTCAAATTATTATTCAATAAGAACGGTAGTTCTGTCCGTTCCCAGATAAATTATATCGACTGTTATTCGAACCATACAGCAGACCCAGAAGATGACAAGCAGCGCATACGGAGGGTCACAGGCCCAGCAGCGCTTAGTGAGATCAGCATCGCGATCTCTGAGAGGATAGATGCAATCAAAAATGAAGATTTCGATTCATTAGTAATTGTTTTTGATTCTTTATCAACGATACTTTTATATGTCGCACTTCCTGACGTCACTCGCTTTCTCCAAGCGATATTACGAAAGATCAAAGACACAGCGACAAATATATTTTTCTTGATGGAAGAAGGCATGCATGACGAAAATTCAGATGTATCCATCAAACATCTTGTCGAACATATTATATTCACAAAAAAAACAGGAAATACCATCTATTTCAAGACATCTGGCAAAGACAATCAATGGACCAAACTATCTATTGACCAAGCACCTTAATCTATCGATGATTAATCAGACCATGTACTACACCAATCAAACGTATTTATTTAGAAATCCAACCGCTCCAAGATCGGACCTGCAAGATTCTCTGAGTCTCTTATACAACCAAGTTCCACATCCCTATTCTTTCCATGATAATCTGATCCTAAAGAGACGAGAAGAGAGAACCGTTTAGCAAGATCAAGGAAAAAATAAGTCTGATCAGCAGATGAAGCGGGGTAATAGACTTCTATTCCATCGAATGCATACGATCTTAACATTTCATCGAAATCCGCAGGTGTCAGATTCTTATATAAACAAGGATGTGCGACAACAGCTATCCCGCCGGAACCATGGATCACATCGATCACTTTTTTTATGCTAGAATGTATCCGTTCATGATAAGCTGGTCGTCCTTTGATAAGAAACTTCTGGAAGGCATCTTCACGATTTTTCACAAAACCCTTTCTTACAAGTGCTTCAGCAATATGTCCACGATTAATGCTGCAATGCGCAAGTGAACGGACAAATCCGATGCAGATATCAATGCCGATCTTCCGTAGATTCTCAAGTATCTTTAAAGCCCTTTCAGTACGCGTCTTCTGCATCTGTTGAAGCAATCTTGATATCTCACAAGAATCCGGATCGAATCCAAGACCCAGGATATGTAGGTCATCTCCCTTGAATTCAAGGCTGAATTCGATCCCAGGGATTATCCGAACATCCCTTTTTTTCCCTGCTTCAATCGCTCTTTTGATACCCTCGATTGTGTCATGATCAGTGATCGCAAGAGCAGTCACACCAAGACTCTTTGCTTTCATCACGATCTCTTCTGGAGTATCAGTGCCATCTGACATGATTGTATGAGTATGAAGATCGACCGCCATATAAAGATATAGAAAAAACCAGTATAAAAATATACGCTCTTTTAGAACCCTTCGATATGCAGAATCTTATCAATCTCGCGTTCGCTCACAGCGCAGCCATTGAGTTTCATGCCCCAAAGGACAGATTCAAGCAATGTCTTCTTTGGATTGAGGACTAATTTGTCGTCTTTGTCGACCAGATAATGATTGAGCAACCCAAGCTCGAATGCGATGGTGACAAGTTCCACAGAACGGATGACCTCTATACCACGCACCTGTTTCTGGAATTCAGCGAGATTCTTTTCATTCACCTGGATAGCGGTATGAAGTTTCTTCTCAAGATGTCTCTTTAGTTTTTCAGGAGTCTCGATAAGTGATCTGGTCGTCCTTTCATCGATGACTATGCATCCTGCGTTCAGGAAAAGAGCAGCTGCGATGACTTCGATCTCAGCATAGTGCACTAATTTTATCCAATTTCCCCTGGCCTTGAAGATTGTATTGGCGATCTCAAGCAGATGATTGGTCTTCGCAAGTATCTGATCGTTATGTATCACCTGCAGGATATCATCCGAGATGAGGCCCATGACCTGAAGAGCTTCAAATTTGAATTTTTTCCCGCAAATAGGCGTATCTACAAGCTCTTTCTTGACTGCTTTCGTGATATAGAATGCCCCTTCAAAAGTCTTTCCAAGCGGCCCAAGCAACCAAAGCAGACTATTTGTTGTAAGGCTTATGACAGGTCCTGCATCAAATATTATCGATTTCATTTTTCTATCCCAAAAAGCTTTCTTGCGAAATTGAGTCGTTCTTTCTCATCTTCTTCTTCTGCATCGATAAGCGTTGTCTTACCGACATATCCCATCAGATCCCATTCTGAGACACCAAGGATCTCTGCTGCCCGTGCCATAGATATCCCATGTTCATATATTCGTGCGCCTTTTTTTATCTCAGAATATTCAATGACTTCTTCTATATATTTCCGAAAATTTTCATTGATCTCAGAGATTATCTTGAACAGATTCTTGATAGCATATTTATA
>PCVE01000025.1:0-4873 GCA_002762705.1 Candidatus Woesearchaeota archaeon CG11_big_fil_rev_8_21_14_0_20_43_8
AATCTCTCTGAAGATCCCATCATTATTCGACACACCACCGCCGATGACAAAAACTTCTGGATCGAGAACATTGATTATATTCGACAACCCTAATGCGATTATCTCATAAGTCTCATCAAGTATCTTTTTCGCGGCAGCATCTCCTTTTCTTGCGCGTCTTGATAGTTCCGTGACTGTCACATGTCCTTTTGTCTTAGATAATTCCCGATATCTCTTGTCTATCGCTGTCCCTGACACATACGCCTCAAGACAACCTGCCTGTCCGCAGCTGCATTTCCTTCCACCCATGATGATCTTCATGTGGCCAATCTCACCAGCTATCGGCGTGACGCCTTGATGGAGTTTCCCATCGATTATGATACCGCCGCCAAGACCGGTCCCGATTACTACCGCGACTATATTCCGATATTTTTTTGCTGCGCCGAACATGGCTTCCGAAAGCGCAAGACAATTCGCGTCATTCTCGACGAACACAGGCGTCTTCAGCCTGCGTTTCAGGATCTCGATGAGTTTCACACCATCCAATGAAGGATTATTCGGTGCATTATGTACTTTATTTGTCCGTCTATCGATGTTGCCAGGGATACCTATACCGACACCAAGTATTTTATAGCCTTTTGAAAGATCCTTGACAAGCTTTATGATCTTGTCTATTATCTGCTTTGAGCCTTTCTTGTCTTCAGTCAGAACTCTCAACCGATTATAGACCTTGCCCTTGTCATCCGCAAGGACACCTTCTATCTTTGTTCCGCCAAGATCTATACCGACTGCATAAGACAATGAAATCACCATTGTAACATTCATGGATTCCAGACTATATATGATTTATGGTGACAGCATACCACAGGCAGCGCCTATGTCTTGTCCTCTGCTCTCACGGATGAATGTCTTTATGCCTTTTGACATGAGCCGTTTCTTGAACATAAGGACAACATCCGGGTCAGAACGGCATAGATCAGAATATGGGTGCTCATTGAATGGGATAAGGTTGACAAGAGAAGGGATGTCTTTTAGAAGTTCTGCAAGAGCATCTGCGTCTTTTGTCGAATCATTCACGCCTTTGAACATTATGTATTCAAACATGAGAAGCCTTCTGCGAGATACAGGAAATTTTTTGCATTCGGAGATGATCGCTTCGATGTCGTGTTTCCTGTTGATCGGCATCAAGTCTGACCTTCTTTTGTCATCTGCTGAATTCAGAGAGATCGCAAGCTTCGCATTGCAGTCATTTCCGAAATCCACGATCCTGTCAGCGACTCCGGCTGTCGACACAGTGATCTTATGCTCTGCGAAATTATATCTCTTACGATCATTGATCGTCCTGATCGCTTTGATGACATTATCATAGTTGAGCAACGGTTCACCCATGCCCATGAAGACAATAGATGTTGGTGTTTTTGGTTTTATATGATCCCACATCGCTTCAAGTTGCAATATGATCTCATCATGTGTCAGATCACGGAAAAGACCCTCTTTTCCAGTCACGCAGAAAACGCATCTCAAAGAACATCCTGCCTGCGATGAGAGACATAGACAGATCTTTCCATCTCTGAGTGGAATCACGACTGATTCAATCATCAGACCATCGACAAGTTTATGCCGAAATTTAGTTGTGCCATCTGATGAGACTATGATGTCCATTTTCCAATTGGAAAGATCAACCTTTCCTTCCAAGGTTCTTAAGCAATCTCCGCCTATGTTCGGCTTCTGTAAGAAACTGCTCATTCTGTTTCATACGTTCTTTATATGAATTAGAATCTTCCGCTGGCTTGACAACTTCATCTGCTGGCTTCGTCACTTCCGGCATCAGATATCCCACATAATCAACAGAATATGGGCGCTCAGGAGTCTCTTCAACATTACCTTCAGCTTTGTCTTCCAGTGTCTTTTCGCGTGTTTTCCATTCTTCTTTTGCTTCGTCAAGCATCTCCCCAAGACCTTTTTTGGCTTCTCTTGCGGTCTCTGTCACACTGTCCTTGACTTTTTCATAAGTGGGTTTCACGCCATCTATCGCACGCTTCGCGCCGTCTTTGGCTTTTTCATAAGTTGGCTTTGCGCCATCGAGGGCATCTTTTACACCGTCTTTGGCTTTTTCATAAGTCGGTTTTGCGCCATCGAGAAGCTCTTTTGTCTTTTTCTTCGCTTTTTCGTATTTCCCCTTCAGATTATCATAAAACCCCATTCTGACTACACCTCGCAAATATTTCCATATTAGGTTATATTTAGACATTTATAAACGTGTCGTATAGAATTTTCCCGCTCTACCACCCCCGAAAAGATTAAATACTGGGTAAATCCCTCTTTAAACCCATGAGATATGTAATAACAGGTGGAGCAGGTTTCATTGGATCGAACATCGCCAATAGATTGGTCAAAGAAGGCCATGATGTCGTGATAATCGATAATCTCTCGACAGGAAAAGAAGAGAACTTTGAAGAGATCAAAGATTCTATCATGTTCTATAAAGGAGACATCACAGATCAGGATCTTCTGGCCAAGGCATTCAAAGGAGCTGATTTTGTGCTTCATCAGGCAGCTCTCGCTTCTGTGCCAAGATCGGTCAAGGATCCTTTGACATCGAACACGAATAATGTTTGCGGAACACTGAAAGTCCTTATAGCCGCAAGAGACGCTGGTGTCAAAAGAGTGGTCTATGCAGCATCAAGTTCAGCATATGGAGATACCGAGACATTACCAAAGATAGAGACAATGCAAATCAACCCAAAATCACCTTATGCTCTACAGAAAGTCACTGGTGAATTCTATTGCAGGCAATTCTATGAACTATATGGTCTTGATACTGTCTGTCTACGTTATTTCAATATTTTCGGTCCAAAGCAGGATCCTGATTCTGAATATTCTGCAGTCATCCCGAAATTCATAAAACTGATGCTTGCAGACAAGACGCCGGTCATCTATGGAGATGGCACGCAGTCAAGGGATTTCACTTATGTCGACAATGTGGTAGAAGCGAATCTGCTCGCATGCAAAAGCAAAGGGCCGCTGAAAGGTGAAGCCATCAATATCGGATGCGGTGAAAGATTCACTCTCTTTGATCTGTTCGAGATGATCAATAGAATATTGAAAAAAGATATGAAGCCAAAGCTTGCAGAGACACGTGCAGGAGATGTCGCGCATTCTCTTGCAGATATAGAGAAGGCAAAGAGGCTCATCGGTTTCACACCACTTGTTGATTTCAGGGAAGGATTGAAAAGGACGACGGAATGGTACAAAAATGGAAACTAAGATCTGTGTTGTTGGATTAGGATATGTGGGTCTGCCACTCGCGCTCGCTTTCGCAAGGAAATCAGATGTCGTAGCATTTGATATCAATAAAGAGAAGATAGAAGAACTTAAAGACGGCATCGACAGGACTGGTGAGATCAGCGACGGGCTAAAAGGCACTAAAGCGGTTTTCACAAATGATGAATCGATGATCTCGAAATGTGATTTTGTCATAGTGGCTGTGCCGACTCCAATCGATGTCTCAAAAAAACCAGATCTTTCGTATGTAATAAGCGCAAGCGAACTGGTCGGAAAGAACCTAAAAAAAGGCGCGATTGTCGTATTTGAAAGCACGGTCTATCCCGGTGTGACTGAAGATACCTGTCTCCCGATCATAGAAAAAGAAAGCGGCATGAAGCTTGGTGAATTCGGTATAGGGTATTCTCCTGAACGGGTCAATCCTGGCGACAAAGAGCATACAATCGAGAAGATTGTCAAAGTAGTCTCTGGAAACGATGTAAAGACCACAAAGACGATCGCTGCCACATATGGTTCAATCATCACTGCAGGAATACATATCGCACCAGATATCAGGACCGCAGAAGCCGCAAAAGTGATAGAGAACATACAACGTGATCTCAATATCGCATTGATGAATGAGCTTTCTATGATCTTCTCGACGATGGGGATCAATACCCATGATGTGCTTGAAGCAGCAGGGACTAAATGGAATTTCCATAGATATCAACCTGGGCTTGTCGGCGGGCATTGCATCGGAGTGGATCCATATTATCTCACATATAAAGCGCTTGAACTGGGATATAACCCACGTGTCATCCTTGCTGGAAGAGAATTGAATGATTCTATGGGGAACCATGTAGCTCATTTATGCATACGTAACCTGAACAATCTCGGAAAGCCGACCAAAGGTTCAAAGGTCCTTCTCATGGGACTGACATTCAAGGAGAATGTATCTGATTTTCGTAATTCAAAGGCCCTTGATGTGATTAACACCTTACGTTCATATGGGGCGGAGGTCATCGGTTGTGAGCCTTTGCTCAGCAAAAAAGAAGTGAGAGATACTTTTGGTATCGATAATATCATGATCGATGATATAAAGAAGATAGATGCTGTCATCTTGATAAATTCCCACAATGAATTCAAGAAGATAAGATTATCTTCTATCACAGAAAAGATGGACAAACCAGTTGTGATAGATGTCAAAGGCCTTTGGAAAGATGAAGATAAAAGAGATATAAAGTACAGTTCTCTTTAGATATCCTTCCACATCTTGATCGCTTTCTCGTATCCTTCGATATTTCCGGTATCATACCATTGACCATCGAATGGATAGCCAAAAAGGCTACCGCCTTTTGCGATCTCTGGGAACACATCTCTCACCAGCGAGAACTGGCTATCATTGATATGATCCACAATCTCTTTCTCAAAGATATAGAATCCAGAATTGATCATCTTGTTCGATACATTCTCTTTTGGTTTCTCTTTGAATTCAAGGATATGATTTCCTTTGAGTTGAGCCACACCATAATCGCTTGGATCCTCGATCGTCGTCAATGCGATAGTCACTATCGCGTTCTTCTCTTTATGGAACTGGAACATATCGATTATGTCGATCTGTTTTAGTTCA
>PCVE01000025.1:4879-8081 GCA_002762705.1 Candidatus Woesearchaeota archaeon CG11_big_fil_rev_8_21_14_0_20_43_8
TTAGTGACGATGAATGGCCCATCGATGAAGGGTTTTGCCTGTTTAATCAGACTTGCCGTGCCCTTTGGTTCATCTTGTTCAAGATATGTGATCTTGACACCGAAACGTTTTCCATCACCGAAATATTCTTTTATCTTCTCTTTCTTGTATGAGACACCTATGAGAATATCTGTTATCCCGAATTTCCTGAAAAGATCTAGCAGATGCTCCATCACAGGCCGGTTATGTATCGGGAGCATTGCTGTCGGTATCTCTTCATTGATCGGTTTAAGTTTGCCTTTTCCTGCCGCAAGGATGAGCGCTTTTCTTGGGACATTGCTCCCTAGTGCCTGAAGCAAGAGCAATTCGACTGCATGAGAACGATTCTTGATCTGATATCCATCAACTCTGCCATCAACTTGTTTTAGGATACCATTATCGATTGTGAGTGTGACTCTTTCTTTCATAGTTAAACCCCCTGTTATAGGGAATAACTTATGTTTCATTTATAAACTTTGTGATGAGTAAGATATCATGTGATGACGTGGGTATGATAACCTCTTATGGCAGCACATCTTTATACGTGATCTCTGTCTCATTGAAATCCCGTTCTGCATATCCTGCAGTGATCATCCATTTGATCTGTTCGCGCCCGACTTCGCCGTCTGCGTTCGCTCGCGTAAGAATCTCTTTTAGTTCAGGCATCTTTATGAGTCCGTTCCTATAACCATATTGTATCAACAGAAAATGCATGACCTCTTTTGTCAATGATCCAGTCTTGAAAGCAGATGTCGTGAACCAATGCAGGTCATCTCTTGAGATCATTCCTTTATCATATGCATCGACTACAACATAGCCCATGGTGTCGGGATCATAGTACTTGTCAGAACTGCCGTCGATCACCAATTTCCGCGTGATTACTTTAGTAAGATCCGCTTCTTTGTATCCATCGATGATGAGATGTCTTAATGTTGTCTTTGTATAAGTACCATTCACATATGGCAGATAGATCAGTTGTTTAAGCTCAGAATATGACATGTCATACCTTGAATATCTGCCAGGGATGAGATACAATATATCTGCATCACTTACAAGCTTCTCTGCATATGCCTGGGCGATGATATCGGATAGACTCATTATGCTTATATGCCCGAAATCATAGAGATTCCATAGACCATCGTCGAGACCGCTTAATGAGAGATTCTTCATGGCGTATTGTACCACGAGTGTCTCTGCCTGGTCGATGCCTTCATCGGATGCGATATCGAAGGTAATCTTTTTTTGTGGTATTTTCACTGGTGGTTCTTGTATTGGTATCTCTATCTTGGTCTCTTCGATAATCTCGGCAGTTTCTGGTCCAGTATCTTCGATAGATGTATCCATCACAGGCTGTTCGACAGATGCAGGTTCTTCTGCAATCGGCTCAGGCACAATATCTTCTACAGTGTCGACAGTGTTGCATCCAAACATCAATATAGACAATATGATCAAGACGATAAATAACCTCATCAGATACCACCGAGTGTTTTTCTGAAGATGTGAGTATATATATTTTGGGTTGTGGGGTGTGGATCTTGAGTCTTGAGTTCTGAGTCTTGAGTCTTGGATACAGGAGAGATGCGAGGGATGTATCTTATAATCAAAACAATTTAATACTCCATACAAGACTAATCAAATATATGAAGACCGAACGCATATTGCATCCGCCGATAAGCAAGGTGCTAAAATCAGGAAGAGTGACATTAGAACCTGGTGAAGAGATCGGAGAGCATGTGACTGACAGAAGAGAAGAACTGCTTGTTGTGCTTTCTGGCTCTGCCGTAATCGAGAAAGAAGGCAAGATGTTCGCACTGAATAAAGGAGAGACACATTACATCCCTGAAGGCATCAGGCATAATGTAAAGAATCTATCTTCTGAGACGCTTGAATATATCTACATTGTGAGCCTGTTCGATTGAATCATTCTGATTTGCTTCATTTTGTCAACAATTTCTTCAACAAACAATGATTTCTGTTGACACCATGATATATACCGTATCATTCTTTTGGAATCCAATGCTTCAGAGCAGAGATATCTGCAAAAGAAGCGAGGGTGAGAAAATGACATGGAAAGAAATAGAAGAGGGCTTTGATAAATTCAAAAAAGACAATAGCAAAGCCTGGCGTGGCATCAAATTAGGGGTTGTCGGAGCTGTCGGTCTTGCGACTCTTGTCGGATCGTTCTATACAGTTGATGCAAGAGAGCAGGCGGTCGTGAAACGTTTCGGAGAATACTCGACGACGAGCGGACCTGGATGGCATTTCAAGATACCGTTTGTCGATGACGCTATGGTCATCGAGACAACGACCATCCACAAAGAAGAGTTCGGATTTCGGACAAAAAGTGTCGGCGTGATCACTGAATATGAGAAGCAGACCGACAACGATGAAGCATTGATGCTGACTGGTGACGAGAATATCGTGGACATTGATTATGTTGTCCAATGGAAAGTGAAAGACGCAAAGGATTATCTTTTCAAGATAAGGGATCCACAGACCGCGCTTCGGAACGCATCTGATTCTGTGATGCGTCGTATCGTCGGAGATTACGGCATTGATGAAATATTGACAACAGGAAAGAATGAAGTCGAGGTCGCAGTCAGGATGAATCTCCAGACAGCGCTTGATAGTTATGAATCCGGAATCCAAGTCGTCGCTGTGGACCTGAAGAGCGTACAGCCGCCGCAGGCAGTCAAAGACGCATTCGACGCTGTCAACTCGGCAAAACAAGTGAGAGCAAAGCTGATCGATCAGGCACGAGCAGAATACAATAGCGTCATACCAGCTGCGAGAGGAAAGGCCGAGCTAATGAAAAGACAGGCAGACGCATATGCGATCAGCAAGGTCAACAACGCAGATGGTGATATAGCAAGATTCCTAAAAGTTCGTGAGGAATTCAAGAAACAACCAGACATAACGAGGAAACGGATGTATCTTGATACAATGGAAGAAGTGCTAAGAGATGCAAAAGAAGTGAAAGTCATCGATGGCAAGGTCGGCGAAAGAACGCTGCCAGTATTGAAATATTGATGAGGTGGATGAAGATGAAACTGAAAACGATGCTATATGGAATAGGTGCGGCAGTCGGACTGTCGCTTGTGGCAAACAGTATAGTATACACTGTCGACGAACAAGAACAGGTATTGATAACCAGGATGGGTGATCCGGTCAGGACTGAGAAAGA
>PCVE01000055.1 GCA_002762705.1 Candidatus Woesearchaeota archaeon CG11_big_fil_rev_8_21_14_0_20_43_8
TAGTCCTGCTTTTGCTTGTCTCGATATCTTTCCTTCTGCTTATCGGGTCTTTCTATAAAGAGGGTGAGGAGCCAGTGTATCTTGAGGGTCCCTGGAAGATAGCGTTCATGTTCGCGATGCTCATCGGCGTTGTCGTGATATTCCTGCATGCCATCAAGACTGACGGGAAACCGTGGCTTAATTATATCTTTGACACGCTTGTCAATAACTGGAATACAGAGTGGGTAGCCGGTATAGTCTTTGTGATTGTTATTATCGGTTTCATGGCCTGGGTCGTAGGCGGAAGCAATAAAAGCTCAAAAGATAAGAAAAAAGATAAGAAGGATTAAAGCAAAGAAATAAATAATCAAAATCCATCATATGCTAAAAAGGAGGATTCAAAATGAGATTCGACGATGTCATATTATATCTTGATCGTGTTGGTGTAGCAGATGTGCTTCTACCATTTATCCTTGTGTTCACTGTTGTCTATGCTGTGCTTTTCAAGTCCAAAGTTCTTGGAAGGGAAGAGGGATTCAATAGGTTCAATATAATCCTGGCGCTAGTCATGGCTCTCGCAGTCATATTCCCGCACGTGACTGGTGTCGGGCCAGACATCGTACCTATAATCAACACAGCGCTGCCAAATATCGCGGCTGTTGCTATAGCGCTTATCATGTTCATGTTCCTTATGGGCATCTGGGGTGTCAACTGGAGCATCAAGACTATCGGCTCTTTTGTCGTAGTATTGACAATGGGTGTTGTTCTTTACATCTTTGGCGCAGCAGCAGGATGGGGATGGAAGATACCTGACTGGCTCTATTTCTTAAGGAATGGCGAGACACAGGCATTGATAATTACATTGCTTGTCTTCGGTTTGATTATCGGATACATCACAAAGGATCCAGCCAATGATGATCCTAACAAGAAGCTGATGAAAAGATTCGACCAAAGGTTCAATCTCTTTGGTGAAGGAAAGGAGAAGTGATTCTTCTTTTGAAGATATAAAATGGCGACTTTCCTCGATATAACATTGCTTGAGCAGTTCTCTTCGGTATTCGCAGTTATCTTTGTCTTCGCCGTGGTCTTCATGATATTCCAGGGTACAAAGATATTCGGCACGAACAAGAACCTGCATGCGATTGTCGCTTTCTGTATCGCGATCTTTGTTTTGTTGTCAGCCACTGTGCGGAACATGATAATGCTCATGTCGCCTTGGTTTGTCATACTTTTCCTTGTGACTCTGTTCATACTTGTCGGAGTCAAGATGCTTGGCATATCAGACAACGACATAAGCAGCGCTATAAAATCTGATGAGCATAAGTATGTGATCTATTTCATAGTCGCGTTCGCGATTATAATCTTAATGTACGCTCTCAGCCAGTCATTCGGACAGAATGTCGGACCATACCTTGGCGGAGATTCATCAAGCGGCACATCCGGATCAGGGTCGAATACAACAAGCGTCAGTGGTGATGGGACGACAAACACCGGTAATTTCAATCAGAATCTCGCAGCGACCATATTCCATCCAAAGGTCTTAGGAATGATATTTTTGCTATTGATAGCGTCGTTCACCATGCGTCTTCTCGCGAAGAAAGATTAGGTGGTTCTCATGAATATCAAAGTGATAAGTTTCGATCTTGATGGCACTCTGATCGACAAAGGAAGTTTCGATGATCTATTCTGGTTCAAAGAAGTGCCCGAACTATATGCGAAGCATCATGGCTTGGATTTTGAGTCGGCGAAGGAATATTGTGTATCAAAGTACAACGAGGTGGGACGTGATGATCCAAACTGGTTTCGTCCAGCATACTGGTTCGAACGCTTTGAGTTGCCGTTCGACCACAACAAAATCATTATGGATCTTGCGCTCGGCATCCAGATATTTCCTGAAGTGAAACCGCTTCTAAAGGAACTCATGAAAAATCATCAGCTGATCGTCATTACGAACAACCCGACAGATTTCATGAAGCTCAAGATGCGCGCCGAAGGCCTTGACATGTATTTCGCGAAGATGTTCTCGACTGTCGATGATTTCGATTCCTGCAGGAAGCATCCGAAAGTGTTCTTGGAAGTCGCAGAGCGTATGGGGGTGCTTCCTGGTCAGATCATGCACATCGGAGATGATTATGAGTTCGACTATCTCGCACCAAAGGAATCTGATCTGAACGCACTCTATTTGGATCGTTCAGGAAATGAAAAGAAGATCGATACGATACATTCATTGAACGAGATTAAGAATCACTTATAATTTTTTAGAGATATAAACCCTGAACCCGCCGCTTTTAGCGATATCAGTCACATTTCCATATATTTCTTCCATCTTCTTTGAGAGCGTCTTTCCGCCTTTGTTATGTCTGGCCACGATCTGGAAGAGTCCACTTTTCTTAAGGAACCCGATGGACTCTTCTATCATCCCAAAACATACCGCTTTTCCTGCTGTCTGTGGTGGATTGAGAAGTATGGTATCAAATTCATCTTTTATCTTCTCGAATGCGTTTGACGTGAAGACTCTTGCTTTTGCTTTGTTCAGTTCAAGGTTCTTCTTCGCATATTCACAGGCACGTCTGTTGGTATCTGTCATGACTACTTCAAATCCAAGCTTAGCGAACGTGACACCGACAGGACCCCATCCGCATCCGAGGTCGAGTATCTTCCAGCCTTTGTCGACTACTGCGTTGTCTATGAGTGTCTGCGTGCCTTTGTCGACTTGTGACAATGAGAATGTACCACTGACAGTGACAAACTTAAATTCAAGTCCGCGCAACCGCGCGCTGAATCTTGTCTCTTTCTTCACCGAGTCCTGGTTCTCTGAAAAATAATGTGGCATTTTTTTTATCAGTCTGTCTTTCTTCTTAATATTATCTTTTCAAGACAACAAGTATTTTTTCTAATATCTTTTTTCGTGATGAATCATCCACTAGTTCATCTGCGAGTGTATCTCCGACAAGTGGGACATCTGATACATACCCGGCGAAGCCGAAGTCGATGTGCATCCCAGGTCCATAAAGGTGGTTCATGTGATTGACGATCTCAAGCGCGCCTCGTGTCTCCATCTCGACGCAGATGGCATCGAGCGAAAGTGCTTTCATCACATCTGTCCGATTTTCTCTCACGACAGAACGCACATTAAGTAGCGGTCCGCCCGAGAAGACCTGTCTTCCAAGGTCGGACTTGAAACTGTCATCATCAAGTATATTGAACATCGGATACATCATGCCTTTTTTTATTCGGTGCAGATCATTCTGGTCGATCACGCCGTTTGGGATGATGATATCGTTTCTATTCATGCCAGTACATATCCCAGCGACTCTGCCATACATGATTAGCTTAAGCGAGATGTCTTTTTTATCATTTTTCCTAAGTGCATGTAGCCTCTCAAGAAATTTTGTCAGTAATATACGTGCCTGGTCGCCATACACATATTCAAAGCCTAGCACATAACCATCATTAAGCTCCATGATCTTGTAATCCAGATATGGATTCGCAAATGATCTGACTTTTCTTTTGTCGCCGCCATACCAAAGATCTTCGATGCCATCAAGCGGACCTACGATTATGCCTTTTAGTGCTCCCATCTCTGTTTCCTGATCTTTGAAGATAAGTTTCGCAAGATCATATGCGTGGTTGTTGTACCAATGTTTTGTGAAAAGAACGGATTCGCACTTGCCTCGTGGGTCATCAAGTTCAAGGCTCTTGAAATCAATATGATGTCCTTTGTATTTTTCCATCGAAGAGACGCAAAGTTTTAGCCATGCATCGATCCTGTCTTCATATCTTATCCTTCGGATCTCTCCGCTGTATTGCGAGATCAATAGCCTGTCATCGATCCTGTATATTGGCTCTCTTGGATTTTTCTGTTCGACTAGTTCAGCGTCAGGATAGATGTCAAGGAGCATCAGCGGAAGATCAGGATGTCTTTTGCGGTCATATATGCGCGTGTCCAGGCGCTCTAGTTTTCCATTATGTAGCTCTATTGAATTGATAGAAAGGATATCATCTGCAGAGAATCTATCTGAGAAAAGGCAGCCTCTGGCATATCTGTCAAGCTGCTCGACTGTCATAAGGTCGCCTATATCTGTTTGTCTCATGATATCTGAGCAGATAGCGAACTGCTTTATATAAGTTCCGCACATTTACCACTTGTTGGTGTACATCCCTGAATAATTCTCCTCTTGTATCGGTTGATATATCTTTTTCGCACTGTTCAGTTTGGCGTGAGGTCGGGGGATTGCGTTGTCTTGTTCTAGGTTGTTTCTTTTGTCAGTAGTGTCTGTTTGGATAAGAGGTGTGAGGTTAGGGAATGGAAGATAACACGCCCCACACCTCACACCCCATATCCCACAGCTTTGCACATAGAATATCTGCGCATCGCTAGCTCCATTATCGCCAATTTTATATACATATACTGTATATTACACACTATCATGGCACAAAACGATGAAAAAATAGAGATAGAATCGTTTCAGAGACGATACAAGCCGCAATATCACGTCACGACAGATGCGGCCGTCTTCACGATAAAAGATGAGGCTCTGCATGTGCTTCTCATAAAGAGAAAGAATCCTCCGTTTAAGGAATCCTATGCGCTTCCAGGCGGCTTTGTAGAAGCTGATGAGGATCTTGATAGATGCGCGGCGCGAGAGCTTGCCGAAGAGACAAATGTGAAAGATATCTATCTTGAACAGATCGGCGCGTTTGGTAATCCTTCGAGGGATCCACGAGGCAGAGTGATAACAATCGCATACCTCGCGTTGATCGATTGGAATAAGGTCAATCTCGCAGCGGATACTGATGCGATGCGGGCGGAATGGCTGGCAGTGAAAAGGCTTCCAAAGCTTGCATTCGACCATAAAGATATCCTTGAATCTGCTTTGGATACACTTAAGGACAAGATTAAGAACACATCGATAGCTTTTCAGCTCCTGCCAAAAGAGTTCACGCTGACTGAACTGCAGAAGACGCATGAAGCAGTGCTCGGAATGCCTATAGACAAACGGAATTTCAGGAAGAAGATTCTCTCAGAGAATTTTCTGGTCGAACTCAAGAAGACGAAGATGGTTGGCGCGCACAGACCTGCGAAACTGTATCAATTCAAGGAGAAATAAATTCTTATCAGTTACTTTTTTAACTGACTTATTCCAGACATATCACCATGGGAGGAATAAAAGAACGTAAAGCAGAGCACATAAGATTCTGTCTTGATGGCAGCGCCGCATTCAGGAAAAAGACTGCTGGATTTGAAAAGATCGATCTTCTACATAATGCGCTACCAGAACTGAACGCAGCAGACATCAGCACAGCGAACACATTTTTATCAAAACCATTCTCGATGCCAATCATGGTCGCGCCGATAACCGGTGGATTCAAGGGGGCAAAGAAAATAAACACCGACATCGCAGAGGCATGCAATGATCTTGGTATCGGCATGGCGCTTGGCAGTATCAAGGCTATGATAAAAGACAAGTCCCTAAAAGAGACATACGACATAAGGCACGCTTTAGGAGATAATCTACTTGCGACAAATTTCGGTGCAAACGATCTGAAGAACTTCGCAGCAGAGGACATCATCGCAGCGTCAGAATCACTCCAAGCAGATGTGCTTGGCATCCATCTCAACACAGCACAGGAACTAGTGCAGCCGGAAGGCGACAGCGATTTTACAGAAGTGCTTGAAAAAATTGACAGCATATCAAGACAATACCCGATTTATGTCCGCGAAGTCTCAAGTGGTATCTCAGGTGAAGTAGCAAGACTCCTCTCAAAAACTAAAATAAAAGCCATAGACGTAGGCGGCGCAGGCGGCACAAGCTGGACCGCGATAGAATACTTAAGATCCGGAAAATCGGATGGCATATTCTGGGATTGGGGCATACCGACAGCAGAATGCATAAGACAAGTCAAATCAATCACAGAACTTCCAATGATTGCGACAGGCGGCATACGATCTGGTCTTGACATAGCAAAAGCCATTGCCCTCGGAGCCGATATCGTAGGCATCGCAGCTCCTATTCTGCAGGCACAAAATAAGAGTGGAAAGGCGGCGATATCAGATCATCTGAAGCGATTATGTGATGAGCTCAAAAGTACTATGTTCCTGTGTGGATCCAAAGACATCGATACATTGAATAGAAGCGCTATTTTGCTTGATAATGGCCAAATAAACTAATTACCATCGTCCAATAATAAGAAAACTATTTAACTGAATTTCTTTTATAATCTTTCAGTAGATATATTTATAATAATCAGATGGGTGGGTTTTTCAAATGGGGATTGGTGATTTATTCAAAGGAAAGAAAAAAGGGAACAAACAGACGGTTCCGCCAAAAGCAGATCCTAATAGTTTTACGGGCGGTTCAGGGCTTCTTCATAGTCCATTAGGAGGACAAGGCGCCCCACAGGCTCCAATGGCTCCACCAGATGGGCAGATTCAATCGAGACCTACGACGTTTCCAAATGCGCCCCCTATGATCCCTCCTGCAAGCGATGTGCCTATGCCTTCACCATTACCACCACATATGCCACAGGACTTTAGCCAGAGAATGCCTGCTCCTCCATCTCCAGGTTTGGCTCCTCCTGCTGAGATGCCGCCTATTCCAGTCTATACAAATGATACTGTACCAAAACAAGTGGCTGTTCCACTGTCTGAACCACCATCTCTTGATCTGTCGAAACCTTTGCCTGATTTCACACCATCTGGCATAGAAGAACCTATGCTTGACCAGGACATCGGAGTCCCGACTCAATCTCTCGAAGGAGGAGAGATGCCAAGTACTGACTTGCTTGCTGATGAAGTAAATGAGATGAATATTCCAAGACAAGCTAAAACAATGCCTGAAGCACCACCAGCCAAGATGCCTGCACAGGATCTTACACCGCCGGCACAGATCGATGAGGTAGACGCATTGGATACGCCACCATCGCCAGATGATGCCTCCGAGACTGATGAAAAAGAGATGCATGATCTACCAAAGCTTCCAGAAGTACCTTCATGGGATGATGAACCTGTCACAGTGAAGAGGACGATCCCTGAAGAATTTGGTTCATTGCCCGAAGAGAGGCAGATAAAAGAGCCAGATGTTGTGCGAAGCATCCCATCGACCCTTCCTGATCTTGAACTGATGGGCGATGATGGTATCGATGATATGGATGTTGAGAAACCAGTCGATACATTTGTGAAACTACAAGATGATCTCAAGAGGCTCAACCAGCCCTTATTTGTCAGGATGGATGATTTTGGCAACATAATCGAGAGCATAAATGCTGCGAACCTCACTTTGAGAGAATCCGAGAAAATCTTCCATCGCATGAAAGAGCTAAAAGATATCAAAGAGAAAAAACTGTCTGAATGGCACAAATCGCTTGAAGATATACAACGGAAATTGGTATATCTGGACAATAAAGTCTTTGAGGTGCTATGATGGCTGACAAGAACGCTCCGATATATGTGAAGATAGATGATTATGAAGATCTGCTGAATGTCTTCAGTTTCATAAAGAAGAATCTTGGTGATGCCAAGGTCTTGCTGAACAAGATCGCTGAATTAAAGGCACAAGAGGATATGGAACTTGAGAATTGGTATGCAGATGTGAGTGATGTCGAAAGTAAGGTAAAATTCATAGATGAGACTCTTTTTGAAATAAGGAAATAAGGAAATAAGGTTTGTCACATGGGTGAAAACGAAAAGAAAAAAGAGGATTTCTACATAAGGATAGGCGATCCTCTTGAGATGCGGAGGAATATCCTTGAATCTTCGCGCAGCATCGTCAGATGTATGCAGAGCTATCAGAAAGTGAGCGCATTAAGAGAAAGAAAGACAGATTCTGTCCTGAAACTACGTTCACTCATGAAAGAGACAGGTCTTCTGATGAATAAGCTAAAGAATATACTTCCTAAACACAAATTCACACCGTTACCTGGTAAATTTGTCTCGGCAGTACGCACGCCTACAGAAGATGAAGTGAATGCGCTCGAGAGCGAACTTGATCAGATCGAGAATGTGC
>PCVE01000091.1 GCA_002762705.1 Candidatus Woesearchaeota archaeon CG11_big_fil_rev_8_21_14_0_20_43_8
TTGGCCATTTGTTTAATAATATCTACCGTCGATAAAACGACTAATCTCGTCGGAAATATAGTTCTGAAATCTAGAGGGTTTCATATTAGCCCCTATAACGACAAAAAGAGATTCATTCAAGCGCGCTTACGCTAATATCAAAATTGAATCCGATCGAGGCATCAAGATCATGTAATTTCTGTCGGGCATTAAGATATCTATCAATGACCATCTGCCGTTGCAATTCAATCGGAGAATCAGTATATTGATTTTCTTCATACAAAGAGAGATATAATTCATCATTTTCATCAAGGATGCATCGTTCTACAAAATCACAGACTTTATTTCGTTCATCCGCTTTTCCAATTGTGAGATAATTCAATGCTTCAAGGACAACATCATGATTCATCTGCAACAATTCAAGATATTCCAACAGGGGATCGACTGCACGTGTGTCTTCAAGCCGTGACATGGCTTCCACAAGGGATACGAATCTTTCTTTGCTTTGTCTTGACACATTTAATTCAATCAATGAATCTTCAACATATGTGTGAAATGCATTCAGCACAGAGTCAACTGCTGGTTTTCCGATCATCACAAGTGAATCCTGGACAGTGAATGGGCAGACATTGTCATCAGACAGAATCAAGTCAACCAGAAAATCTGCGATATTGACATCTTGATTGCGGGTATATCCGATCAGCGCGACAAGTTTGTTCTTTTCATCTTTTTCTTTGCTTTCATCGAAACGTCTTATCATGCAATCTGTCTGTTTTAGAAGATATTCAAGGCGATCTGGATCGATATGATCAGAATTCACGAATGGATTGAATTCTTCGCGTAAAGTCTGGAAATCATCTTCTCTTAGATATGTTATTGTTCTCTTGATGTCCAGATATGCTTGTTTGCTCATTGTCTCATCTCTATCGAGTGATCATGTGTATCAAAAGAAAAATTTTGAGGAGAGAAACACGGAGGGGTTAGAGGGGGATTGTGTGTTTTCAGAATTGTTTATCAATTCTCTCCTCAAAGTTTGTTACTATTAAGTAGGTGCGTCAGGTATATATAGTTTTCTATTCTCCAGTAGTTACAATTGACATTTTGCATTTATGGCATCTGTAACCCCCGAATTCATCAAAATTGCCCCCATAAATGTTGCAAAAACAAGGCTTAAACTATATAAATCAGCCTAGATTCCACTTAAATAGCATGGAGAAAAGCACTAGCCTATCAGTAAAAGATTGCAGGATAATTGTGGATGGAAAGGTCTGCAATACCAATATATATACACTCAATGGTAAAATCGTCAAAATCGGTGCTTTTAGACCCGCAGATACAGTAATCCATGCCCGCGGAGCCTTCGCTATCCCTGGCGTCATCGACCCGCATGTGCATTTCAGGATGCCTGGAAACGAGACGCTTGAGACATGGGAAAGCGGTTCAAAGGCAGCAGTCTCTTCCGGTATCACAACTGTATTAGATATGCCAAATAATTACCCAGCCTGCACCTCTTTTGAAGTTCTCCAGCAAAAGAAAGTATTTACCAAGGATTCATATGTCAACTATGGCTTTCACTTCGGCGCATGCAAAGACAATATAACAACCCTTGACCGGATCAGTGATATCGCTTCTGTGAAAATCTTCATGGGATCAAGCACAGGGAATCTGCTTATCGACAATGATCGTGACCTTCTTAGGATCTTCCGTAAAGGAAGAATAGTAACTGTGCATGCAGAAGATGAAGAGCTTATAAGGTCGTTCACGCGCATCGCGAATCTGAACTGGATATGCAAGAAGATAGTTCCTTCGCATAACGATGTCCGCCCAAACATCTGCGCTGAGATCGCCTGCCAGAAAGTGATCGCGATGTCACGATTCACAAAGACGCCTGCATATATCGCGCATGTCTCGACAAAAGAAGAGATAGAATCGATCGCGAAAGCGCGACTTGGAAAAGTCCCAGTCTACTGTGAAGCTACACCACACCATCTGTTTTTGACTGCAGAGATGTGCTCTGACAACCTGACAAAGGTCAATCCGCCGATAAGGACCGAGCGTGATCAGGAAGCTCTCTGGAAGGGTATACGTGATGGTATTGTAGACACCATCGGAAGCGATCATGCGCCACATCTGTTGTCTGATAAGAGAAAAGATTATTTCAATGCGCCATCTGGGATCTCAGGGATAGAGACTTCTCTACCACTTATGTTGAATGCTGTGAATGAAGGTTTTCTTTCTTTGCCAGATGTCGTCCGTCTGATGTGCACAAATCCAGCAAGGATATTCGGACTCAGGAACAAAGGCGGGATCTCTCCCGGTCATGATGCTGATATCACCTTGATTGACATGAACATGACAAAGCCAGTTGTCGCAGCAGAGTTTAATTCTAAAGCTAAATTCTCTCCATTCGACGGAATGAAATTGCAAGGCTGGCCAGTGTGCACAATAGTCGGCGGCAAGCTAGCCTGGTGGGATGGCGAGTTCTATGTGAAGAATGGCAAGGAAATAATATATTGTTAGTACTAATAGGTAGTTAAAAATAGAAAGGTTTAAATACTCCTCACCCCATTAAATATCAATAGAATTGGCCATTTGGTGATATAGTTATGATATCCCAAATATATACGAAGAAGATGAAAAAAATAAAATCACAAGCCAAGAGCGCAGCTGCGTTCTTCGACAGATGTAAAAAAAAGGCAGAGCCAGGCATAGACAAGGTGCTTTCACTTGCAGCCCTCAATACCACAATAGTATATGGCGCTGTGAAAGCTGCAACTGAGATGCCGAGTCTAAGTTCCGACCTCGCGTTGATTGGGACTGGCGCACTTCTTCTGGCCGGCAACAGATATATCATCGATTCAGACCATACAGAGAAGTTCAGAGAGATATTGCATCAGGCAAATGCTGCGATAGACACTGATAGATCAGCATCCTGGCTCAAATCCAGTGTCCTTGCAGGGGTACTTGGATTGACTCTCGTCGGGATAACAAGCAGTTATGGATTTGGATCAGCAAAAGAGATTACACCAAAGATTGAAAGAAGCCCCATCATCCCATACATGACCAGTATTAGAACAGTCAATGATAAGCCAAAACAGACTATTCCGGATGTCGAGCCGATCAAAGGCGTGCGGCCTGCGATATTCGACCACATGGGATATGCGCCTGTCGTCAAACCGCTCAAAGAGAAATATGATTACATGAAGTTGAAAAGTCTTGAAGGCAGGATACAGAGAGTGATGCGATACAAGCACATCACTGACACGATCGAAGACCTCCATAAGATGCCAAGGAACACACTCGCAGCAATTGCGATACAGGAAAGTTTTGCGGATCCAAGCGAACCAAATGCCTCCAATGATGGCGGTGTAGGATATATACACATGCAGGGCACTACAGCTAAAGAGAATGGCTTAAACATATACGGTAATTCTAAAACCACTTCTGATTATGCGCATGGGAAAAAAATCAGAAAGCTTTTGGAAAGATGCGACGGGCAGATAGAATGCGCACAATCTTATGATGAAAGATTCCACATAGTGAAGATTGTCGCGACTGCCGCGAAGATGATGGCCAAATGCGAAGCGAAGTATGACAGCTGGGACAAGGCGACTATCTGCATCCGAGGAGAAGGATATATCGGGCAAAAGACAGGCAGGAAGTATCTGAAGAGAATCAAAGAGAACCTGGCACTTTTGGATGACCCTGAACAGATCAGGAAAGCAGCCGCTGATTTTGAACAGAGAAATGACATCAAGTTCGATGCATATATCAAGCATTCAGCTAAAGAGAGCGTGAACTGGATGCTCAGCCATTATGTAGATTATATGCAAAAGCATAAAAAGTGAATTCTTCTTTTTTCTTATGGTGATCATATATGCACACATCCATGAGATATTCTGAACGCGCTGAGACTACAGATAATCCGATCGCAAAGAAACTTTTCTCTCTTATGGAAATGAAGAAGACAAATCTATGCCTGTCATTGGACGTGACTGAAAAAAAGAAATTCCTTTTGATAATATCGAAGGTAGCTAACAAGATCTGCGTGCTTAAGACACATATGGACATTGTCGAGGATTTTGATATGGACTTTGCCAAACATTTGCAGAAACTTTCTAAACAGCATGAGTTCCTGATCTTCGAAGACCGAAAATTCGCAGACATCGGGAACACAGTGAAACAACAATACACTTCAGGCGTGCATCGTATCGTCGAATGGTCGCACATAACAAATGCGCACACTGTCGCAGGCTATGGTATCATCGAAGGACTTCGTTCTGCTGCATCGGGGAGAGAACGGGGGTTGCTTCTTCTTGCGCAGATGAGCGCGAAAGAGAATCTCATCACAGAAGGATACACAAAAAAGACAGTCGAGCTTGCAAAGAATTACAATGATTTTGTCATAGGTTTCATAGGGAATGGATCTGACGACAAGCAACTGGCTTCGCTTGTCTCTATCTCTGAGCCAGGATTTGTGATAATGACTCCTGGAATCAAATTGGCTTCGTCTGGCGATGGGCTTGGACAGTCTTATGCCACCCCGCAGTCTGCTATCACTGCTGGATCTGATGTGATCATTGTCGGTAGAGGCATCTATGGGGCTGATGATCCTGCTTCTGAAGCTGATAAGTATCGAAGATTGGCTTGGGACGCATATGAAAAAAGAGTGAAGCAGATATGATTTTATTGTGGATCTTTTTCTTACCAGAGCACCAGTTGCTTTCGCAACTCGCGCGTCTGCATGACATGGATGTCACTCTTTAATATCTAATCATGGGCAAATTAAATTTATAATAAAATCTTCAATAAATAATAATTATATGTTTTTATTAAATTCTAGAAATGCATCGGTCGCGCGGCTTTCCACCTGTATTGGTAACCATGTGAGGTCTTCTTCCGTTCGACATAACCTTGCGTGACAAGATGATTCAATGCTTGCACCCATAATCTAGACTTGCCTTTGAACATGCTCTCTGGCGCCCATTCAGTCTGATAATAATATCTGAACATATGCATGATCTCTGCATACGCCGTTTCTTGATCTTTCTTGTATATCATCATACCTTCTTCAATCTGAATTTCATCTGTTTTTGCATAAAAGTTATCTCAAACTTGTCAAAAAAAACGGCTCTCCCAATGAGGATCGGCATGTCATCGCCTTTTTTTCCGAGTATGACTTTCACTGGAATAATGATCGTGTATTTTCTCCTATCCATCTCAATCTGGATCTGCATCTTTGAATCGATGCAATGCACCGATCCACCGATACCAAATGTCGGATGTTTTTCTCCATCATATTTGAGTCCAAGCAGTTGGGCAATACCTTCTGGAATGACAGAATAATCAGCACCTGAATCAATCAAACCAAAACTATCAAAACTATTATCTCCAATCAAAGTGATCGGAAGCATCGGAGTTTTTGCAGAACCACCGCCTTTTGGACGATTCATCTCTTTATAACGAAAAGATTTAGACATTTTCAGAAAATCATAGCGCTATTTTCAGGCACTAGAGTAAGTAAAGGTCTTGTTCCCGGATATTTTTTATGTGCTTCATTGAAAACTCTGACAGGATTCTTTCCAGATGAGACCACATGCTTATTGCAAATCGCGATCCATTTCCCCACATATTTAGTCAAATCCTCTTTCAGATAGAATTTCATGTTTTCTTCATCCATATCATCACCTAGGTATTTAATACCAACAGTCATATGCGGCCATATATATAATTTACTTATATAATTTATAAGGCGATTTATGATATTTAAATCCATGTATTAGTTACCCACTCATTCCAATGAAATGTCATTTTTCTTTATCACAAAAATCCGGCAGCAACCACCTAACCACACAAGAAAAGGCTTTAACATTTTATGTGCAGATAAAGTTTTAGACTTTATCTTGCAACCATAAAGGATGTGGTTTGATCGGTGCTCGATATTGATTGTCGGATTTTTAGGATGCAAAGAAATGCTTTAGCATTTCTTCCACAGGAAATATTCGATTTCCTTGTGTTCAAAAATGGCTCATCTACATACTAAAGTGTGTAGTATTCGCTTATACATTTCTGACATGACATTATCAAGAATCATTAATTATCGAGAAAAATACAAAAAAGCAAAATTCTACTTATCAAGCTCAAGCTCCACACGATGCTTGAGTATCTTATACCGATCCAGCGATGGACCATATGACAAGACATAATCTCTCGTAGTCGGAAACTGTTTTCTCTTCGGGACACCAAGTGGTATCAATGTGCCTTCTGGGAACTGGGACCTTGTCAGATCCACCTCTTCATCATCGACCACATTGAAGTAATGAGATATCTCCTGTCCATTTGGGTGTTTTGCGTTCGCCCAGACGATCTCTCCGCCCATGTAATCCTGGACGACACATGCTGTCACTGCGCACTGGCCGTATTCAGGCACTTTCTCTGTCCAGTTGTCTGGATCAGCGCTTGTCTCTCTGCACCATGCTCTCTTTAGTATTTTTTCTAATTTGGATATTTTCATTGTAAAGAGTGAGATGCCCATAGCAATTATATTTTTTTGGTCTTGATGAGTCAGATTAGAGACCCAACCAGAAAAAAAGGAGTAATCTTTATAAACCCGATATAATCACTCAGATACCTAGTTAAGCCCAAGTGGGGCTGTAGTATAACCTGGCTAGAATAGGTGGCTCCAGATATGTGGAGCGATGAGCATAACTGCGATGATTAACCTATAGGTATGTCGCATCCGCGAAGAAGATACCACCGGATTTGGGTTCAAATATTGACGTCTGAAGACGACATTGCTTCGAACGTCAGTGAGAAAGTCCCAACAGCCCCACTTATTTTCTTTTATTATTTCATTTAATCTCCGGTGAATCCTAATTCTATGTTCCGATGTTTTAAATCCATGATTCCATATCTCCTGCGTAGGTGAAAACAGATGAAACATGGAATAGAGTATCTAGTGATCCAGAGAACATAAGAAGAAAACGATGGAAAGAAGGAAGTGGGCTACGCAGTAGTCCCATGCAAAGACCGCAAAAGCGCAAAGATGATGCTTTTCACAGTCAAAGAGAGACCAGATGCAAGCACATATCTTGCGAAGACACTCGATCTTGAGATTCGACTTGATCTTGATGCTGACAGAAAGTCAGATGTGAAGTATGATGTGAAAGATCAGAAAGGACCATTCTTCATCATATATGGGACAATACCAGTCAAAGATGATTTTATAGCGCATATCTTCAACATGAAAGGCATGGAGCCAATGCCTGAGATGAAATCCGTCGAGATGGTGGACACACTTGAAGAAGCAGTCAGATGCATAAAAAAGAGTTATGGCCGTGAGATCATGCCCACCTATTTTGCGAGAAATGTCCCGTTCTCACTTCAGTATGAGATCATTGAAAAGTCTAAATGAAGGATCAGATCGCAAGCATCCTGCGAAGGCCGGATCTGATCTCATCCATGGTAATTTGATCAACTGCCCCAATATGCTTGAGGAATATTTTTTTGTCTATCGCAGATAACTGGAACAAAAGAGCGACTGAATAATGGCTGAGTCCGTTCTGGTGGCTTGGATCTATTGGGAATTTGTGATCCTCAATGCGAATGTCTTTGATGTCAATGGAAGGCTGACTGCAATTTTGGGATTGGAATCCGCAAGTACTATTGCAGGGCGTTTCCCACACTGTTCGCGCCCTTTGGTTTTTGGGAATTCTATTATCCAAATATCCCCCCTTTTCATCTATCTCCCTCGAATCTATTATTCGCTTCCATCCCAAGCTTCTGCCAGGCTTCCAGTTCATCTCTTAGTTCCACACATTCAAGCATAGTCTCGATATATGCTAAAAGTGCTTTCTTTTTCATTTGTGATTTTTTTATATGGAGCATTTTTCCAAGTTCATCAAATTTGGATTCAATCAGTTCATTTTCTACAGTAACTGATGATTCACGTGCCATCAAAACTCTTCTATTCCATTGAGGCTTTTCTTTATCAGATAATGTTTGGTGCAGTTTTTTTACTGCTGTGATCTGATCACTTGATAAATTTTTCACCAAAGCATATATTTCAGTGTTATCATAACGTGGAAATGTTTTTTTCTTCATGCTGTATTGTAAGAAAAACTTTCGTTTAATAAATTTTATTGTC
>PCVE01000036.1 GCA_002762705.1 Candidatus Woesearchaeota archaeon CG11_big_fil_rev_8_21_14_0_20_43_8
T
The DNA here is from genome assembly GCA_002762705.1 of Candidatus Woesearchaeota archaeon CG11_big_fil_rev_8_21_14_0_20_43_8. Taxonomy (GTDB): domain Archaea; phylum Nanobdellota; class Nanobdellia; order Woesearchaeales; family CG08-08-20-14; genus CG08-08-20-14. Next base: position 2 of record PCVE01000036.1, read on the forward strand.
CCACTCGAACACGAATCTAATGGAAGAATTGAAGAAAGTGGTAAGGGTGACAAAATCAGACTTCACTATGTTCATCGGAGATTCATTGACAGGAAACGATGCGGTGGAACAAGCAGAGAAATACGATGAATTGATCGGAGTCGATGGGATAATCCTGGCAAAAGCCGACATAGACGAAAAGGGCGGAGCCACGATATCGACATCTTATGTGATCAATAAACCTATATTGTATCTTGGAACCGGGCAGGGATATGATGACCTCGAAGAGTTCGATATCGAGAAAGTCATGGATAAGCTTGGGCTATAGATTTTTATATCTTCTATACATAACTACATGGGGGGATAATCATGAAACTTCGGGAAATAGTCAAAGCAACAGGGATATGCGTGATTGTGGCTTCATGTGTAGGGAATTATCAACCGCAGACAGCTAAACACACATATCACGAGATCAGTGAGACACACCTCAATAGATATGCTGCGTATTCTGCAGGGATATTGATTCGCTTCGGCCAGAGCGCGAGCATCATCAAAGACGGTTGTGATGATAAGAAAAGAATGGATCTCATGGAAAAGATAGATTCATTGATCATTGAATACAAAAGTGCATCCAAAAAAATGGAACCATTGATGATCACAAAGACTGGTAGGACCACATACAAAAACATCACAAGAGATGTCGCTGAGACACTTGAACTAGGAAGAGACGCAGCAAAGAAGATGAGATGCGATGAGATTGATCATTGAGAAATTCTAAAAAGCAGACACAAGCAAATTTTCTGTGTATTGCAGTTATATTACGATGCAAAGAAACCGATGGTTTCTCGTATAATTTCTACCATCAAAAAGACCAGATTATACAGAAGACTAACCCACAAACGAGTTTGGTTTTTCTAATTTAGGTTTATAGCCAAGCCTTATCGCAGGGACAATCATTACAATTATCTTGTCAAGTTGCTCGACTATATTTGAGTAGGCATTGTTTGTGATATGATCAATCCGCATCCTTCCATCACGTTTCTCACGTTCATATTTCTGGTCATGATGCGCAAGAGGACTTTTTTCGGCGATCTGATTTGCTTCGATATCACGTATCTGTATCTCTATCGGATGGCTAACGCTTGGTTCTCTTTGATATGGATGAATCTCATTTGGATTACAGGGTATCAGACCGATAGCATGTATAGCCCGATATTCTCCTTTAGGCCTTTCATAATAATCTTTTATGGATTCAGGGATTATTTCTATCTCAGGCATAGCAATAAGAGATTCAAGCAATTCATAAGAATTCTGTCGTTCTTTCCCGATCATACGTACTGCTGCAAAATCAGTGATGCCATCTATGCCTGTGATCTTTCCTGGAGAGTTCAGGCCAAATAATTTATCTACGATCTTTCCAGTAGCCTTGAAACCAGCCTTATTCCTTGCTCTCAACTTCACAAATCCACAATCGATTGGTTCAGACAGAGGAGTGAATTCCCATGAAGACCGGGCGATAGTCAATCTGCTTCCACCATATCCTTTCTCGTTTGGATCAGCGCTGCTGACTAATTCGATATCAGGAGTCATCATGATCTCTTCCATACGACCAGTAAAATCTGTCCTGAGCTTATAGAATCCTTTTGGTTCATTGAAAAGCGAAACAAGCCCACTTCTGATCAATGCAATACTTGGATCATGGCCGATAAACTCTTTGCAAAGAAGATCCGCGGTCTGCATAGTCGTTATCTCGATATGCCTGTATTCATGCTCGAACTCTTTTCTCGCACGTTCTATAGTCGTCTCTGCAAGTTCGATCGGCTCAGTATTAGAATCTCTCAATGCGCGCTGGGCATAATCATATAGGACAGGGATTATCTCGTTATTGATGAAATCGCTATGGATCACTCTTTCGAGTATCATAGGTGCTTCGATCATCCTTTCCAGTAATTTAGCTGCTATTGAAACCATGCGAAAACCCAATATTATAATTGCTTCAGGCATATATAAATCTTTCGGTTTTGTTGTTACCTGAGAGTAGTCAGTACTGCTGGCGAAGCCTTTATAAAGCCATATCAGCTGCCAAGAGCCAATGAAACACCTATTTGTGATTTCCCGAGATGAGCCTGAACTAGCAAAAGCAGAGATATCTGTGGTATCAGGAACCGATGTGACAAAAGAGAAAAGCCACATAATCGTCATCGATACAGAAAAAGATATCGAATATTTCAAGAGATTGGCATACACAAAAAGATCGCTAAGATTCCTCTTCAGATGCCAAAAAAAAGATCTTGACAGCACAATAGAAAGTTTTGATTGGAATTCTGTGTTCCACGAATCATATCTCGTGAGATGCGCAGGACTTGGAAATTGCGAACGAAAGATCGCTGAAAAGATATGGGATCGGCTCAAAGACCCAAAAGTCGACCTTGATGACCCAAAGACAACATTCTGTTTCATACAAGACAAAGACGAAATATATTGTGGCATACTTGTGCATGAATCGCTTGGCGATTTCGAGTATAGGAGAAATAAATACAAACCAAGACCGCACCCGACCACGATGCATCCAAAAACTGCAAGGTTCCTGATAAATATGTCCGGCTTCACATCAGGCAGACTGTTAGATCCGTTCTGCGGCGCTGGCGGGATACTTATCGAAGGCGCAGTGCTCGGTTTCGATATAACTGGATATGATATCAGCCAGGAGATGCTCAACAGATGCGAAGAGAACTTATATTATTTTGACATTAGAAAATTCACTCTTCGGAATCGCGATGCCGGAGACATAATGGATGAGAACGACCTGATTGTCACAGATGTCCCATACGGCCGGAACTCTAAACTTGTTTCGTCTATGGAAGACACATACAAAAGATTCCTCGCAGCATCATATGACAAGACAAAGAAGATGGTCGTCGTGTTCCCGCATTTTGTCGATTTCAAAGCGCTCCTTGGAAAGTGGAAGATCGAACGGGAACTATCAATCAGATGCCATGGCGGACTGACACGGATCATAACAGTCCTTTCAAAGTAGTCTCATCGCAAGTCCGACAATTGATTATAGTCTCGCAAAGTTTTAAGTATGAGTCTATTTTCTATTAGAGACATGGATAAGATAAGATTCTTGATTGAATCCAGCAAAAAAGTCATCCGTGACTGCTCGCTTGAGAACGGAGCGATCGTCGCCGCAAGATCAGACAAAGCGGATTATCCAAAAGAGGCAAAGCATTACACTTATGTCTGGCCGCGCGACGCAGCATACATCTGTGTCGCTGCGATGAAAGCCGGCATCAAAGACATACAGGAACCGTTTTTCCAGTGGTGCCTTGAGAGGGCTGAAGGGTTCTCGGAGATCGGATTGTTCTATGAGAAATATTATGTCAACGGACTCAAAGCGCAAGCCAGATTTCAAGTGGATCAGACGGCGACAGTGATATGGGCAGTGCATGAGTTCTGCAGAGGTGATGAAGCGAAGCAAAGGAAGTATAAGCAGTTAGTAATGAAAGCTGCTGACGCGATCTCATGCCGATGGAACGGCACTTGTTTTGTCGATGTCACAAATGATCTTTGGGAAGAGAGATACACGTTTCCAGATCAAGAAGAGAATTTCACCTATTCACTTGCAGCCTGCATCAGAGGCCTGATCTGCGCAAACGAGATGTTCCCAAATCCGGATTGGTTGATCAGTGCTGATTCTATGCGGCAGAGACTTGATGAGCATTATGATCCTGAGCGTGGTCATTTCACAAGGACATTTGGAAAGATCCACGACAAAAGGATCGATGCTTCAATGCTTGGCCTTGTATTTCCGTTTGAGATTATCCCGGCAGATGATGAACGGATGAAAAATACAGTAAAAGCGATCGAAGAGAAGCTTAATATCGACGGTGGGATACATCGCTATGAGCACGATGAATATGACGGCTGGATGTATCACACATTGCATCGGAAGAAAGGCGCTGGTGGCTGGCCGATACTTAATTTCTGGGCTGCGTTGTATTATGATTCACTTGGAGATCGTGAGAATTTTAACAGGCATTTCAATTGGGTTTTAGAAAAAGTCGACAAACACCTCCCTGAACAGATATTCGATAATGACATCCAGGTCTCTGTCTCCCCACTAGCCTGGAGCCATGCTATGTTTCTTTTTTGCTGTGAGAGAAAGGGGCTTCTTTAGTTCTTCTGGATAGGCCATGTAGATAATAGTCTTCCAAAGAGAGATATTTTATCTTTTAGGTGGGCACCCTGCCCTATGGTCAGCGTGCGCTTCCTGGCCCCTCTTGATAGACAATACATGTATGATGAATCAAAAATAGTGGGGTCAGACAGTGTCCGGACCGCTTAAGGCGGCCCGGGACTCTGCCAAGAGGAGATATAGAAAGAATCTGGCATAGATGATCAAGACACGACTTTCCAAAAAAATCTAAGAGCAACAATAAAGCTTATAATACATCACTGTCTCCCAAAACACCATGATAATACTCGGCATTGAATCGACAGCGCATACCTTTGGTGTCGGCATCGTGAAAGACGGCAAAGTGATCGTCAATGTCAAAGACAGCTATATCACTAAAAAAGGCGGCATGATACCACCTAAAGTAGCTGACCATCACGTTGAAGTATTTGATGAAGTGATTAAGAAAGCGCTGGCAGAAGCGCACATCACAATGAAAGATGTCACTGCGATCGCATATTCATCTTCGCCAGGTATCGGCCATTCACTTAGGATCGGATGCATGGCAGCAAAAGTATTGGCGAACAAATACAAGATCCCGCTTGTACCAGTCAATCATTGCATCGCGCATCTGGAGATCGGGAACATCACCGGAGCAAAAGATCCAGTTCTGCTATACGCCTCTGGTGCAAATACCCAAATAATCGCATATGAAGCCGGCAAATACAGGATATTTGGGGAGACACTAGATATCGGCGTCGGGAATTTCATAGATTCATTCGCGCTTGCGATGGGCTTAGGATTCCCTGGCGGGCCGCTTGTGTCTGCGCTAGCTGACAAAGGAAATAAGTATATCGAACTGCCATATTCTGTCAAGGGGATGGATGTCGCGTTCGGCGGGATATTGACTAATCTAAAGAACAAATTGAATCAGGGCAACTTCTCAAAAGAAGACCTATCATTCTCGACACAGGAGACTGTCTTCGCCATGCTTCTTGAAACAGCAGAACGAGCGATGGCGCATTGCGACAAGGATGAACTGGTCCTTGGCGGCGGTGTCGCGTGCAACAAGAGACTCCAGAAGATGGCACATAAGATGTGCGAAGAAAGAGGGGCGAAGTGCTTCATCCCAGAGAACCAGTTTCTCGTCGACAATGGTGGCATGATCGCATATTTAGGTGCGATAATGTATAATGCAGGCCACACTGTTTCTGTAAAAGATGCAACCATCAACCCATATGAACGAACCGATGATGTCGATGTTGATTGGAAGTGACTATCTTGCATATATCTTCTGAATCATAACCTTAATTGTGGAGATTGCTATATTCAACAGCCACAACATTGATATAATCCCACAATCCATCAGTGCTCTTTCTGGGGTGAACTAAATGATAAAGATATATGGAAACAAGATGTCTAACAACACAAACAAAGTCCTCTACACTGCCGGCTTATTGGAGATTGAATATGAATTCCAGCACATGGATTTCCAGAAGGATCTGAAGACACCAGAATTCCTGAAGATAAATCCTGTCGGGAAGATACCCGCGCTTGTCGATGGTAGTTTCACACTCTTTGAAAGCGGAGCGATAAGCAGATATCTATGCGACAAGCACAAGAGCAGCCTGTATCCAAAAGACATACAGAAAAGAGCGCTTGTCGATCAGTGGATAGATTTCTCAAACATCCACATAGGCATCAACATGAGCAAGGTCGCATGGAACAGGGCATGGGCCCCGAAGATGGGACTCCCTGCCGATGAGCGATCTATAAAAGATGGAGAGAAATTTCTATCGCAGTTCCTGCCGATTGTCGATAAACAATTATCAAAGAACAAGTATATTTCAGGACATGATCTCACTCTTGCTGATGTGAGCCTACTTGTCGCACTGGATTACGCAGAGCCTGGCAAGGTCGACTTAGGTGGGTACAAGAACGTGATAAAGTGGCGTGAAGCTCTGCAGAAAGAAGAGTTCTACACAAGTGTCGGATTCCATGCATCGCTTAAGTAAAAAATTTATAGATGAGACAAAGATAATGGCATCGATGACAGCATTAGACATAGAAGGATTGAAAAAAAGATACAAGAATGGTGTCGAAGCGCTGAAAGGCATTGATCTGGAAGTGAAAGAAGGAGACTTCTTCGGACTTCTTGGGCCGAATGGCGCAGGCAAATCGACAGTCATAGGCATACTGACAAGCATAGTGAACAAGACTTCTGGAAAAGCGAAGATATTCGGAGTCGATATAGACAAGGATTTCAACAAGGCAAAGACACTGATCGGAGTGGTCCCTCAGGAGATGAATTTCAACATCTTCGAAAAAGTGGAAGATATACTCATAAACCAAGCAGGTTATTATGGGATACCAAGACTAGTCGCGAAAAAAAGGGCAGAGAAATACATGAAGCTCATGGAGCTTTGGGAAAAAAGACATCAGAAATCCATGACGCTATCAGGCGGCATGAAACGCCGACTCATGATCGCGCGTGCGCTGATACATGAACCAAAATTATTGATCCTTGATGAACCTACTGCCGGAGTCGATGTTGAACTAAGAAGAGGCATGTGGGCATTTCTTAAGAAGATAAATGAGCAGGGGACAACAATCGTCCTCACCACACATTATCTTGAAGAAGCTGAGGCGCTCTGCAACACGATCGCGATCATCGACAAAGGGATAGTTATAGAGATTGGACAAAAGAAACAGCTCATATCGAAACTTGATAAAGAAACATTCATCTTCGACCTGAAAAAACCATACAATAGAACAAAGAAGCCGCCATGCTGCGAGATGAAAGTGATAGATGACACGACACTGGAGATCGAAGTGATGAAAGGACAGGACCTGAATGCGATCTTCAGGCACTTCGACAGATATGGTGTCGGGATCGCGAGTATGAGAAACAAGACAAACAGATTAGAAGAGCTTTTTGTCGAGCTAACAAAGGGTGATAGAAAATGAGCCTTTCATCGATATCACTTTATACAATAGTACGGCAGGAGATAAACAGGATCCTCCGTATCTGGCCGCAGACACTTCTTCCATCAGTCATAACCATGACACTTTATTTTTTGATATTTGGTACGTTCATAGGTTCTCAAGTCAAAGACATAAATGGATTTAGTTACATGCAATTCATTGTGCCTGGACTTATAATGATGGCAGTCATAACAAACGCGTTCTCGAATGTGGTCTCATCGTTCTTCGGATCGAAATTCCAGCGAAGCATAGAAGAGCTGTTAGTCTCTCCGACGCCAGATTCAGTCATCGTGCTTGGATACATGGCCGGCGGGATGGCAAGAGGGCTGCTTGTGGGCGCGCTTGTGACGATTGTATCTTTGCTATTTGCAAAGCTACAGATATACAGCATCTTCGCAGTCATGATATTTCTCGTCATGACTGCCGCAGTATTCTCGCTGCTTGGCATGCTAAATGGCATATTTGCGAAGAAATTCGATGATGTCTCGATCATGACAACATTTGTCCTGACACCACTCACGTATCTTGGCGGAGTGTTCTATTCAATCTCATTGCTGCCGTCTGTATTCCAGGTGGTCTCAAAATTGAACCCGATACTCTACATGGTCAATGGCTTTAGATATGGATTCTTAGGGATATCTGATGTCAATGTATTTATGGCTTTTGGCATGCTCGCTGTGTTCCTTGTCGCATTGTTTCTTATCAATATGCGTCTTCTCAAGAAAGGCGTCGGGCTTAGATCATAGCTTGCCAAAAATATATAAAGCAAACTGACCAGTATGACCATAGGAGTGTGAGCTCATATGACACTTCTAAAAGGAGGGATAATCAT
>PCVE01000137.1 GCA_002762705.1 Candidatus Woesearchaeota archaeon CG11_big_fil_rev_8_21_14_0_20_43_8
TCGGAAAGGTATATGATCTTTTGGAAGAGAAGAAATATGATAAAATCATCGTTGACACCGCGCCTGCAAGACATGCAGTCGATTTCCTCAATATGTCGACAAGAGTTGTCAGCATGTTTGATTCGAATCTTGTCAAAGCCGTGATGTATGTCCGTACAAAATCCTCTTGGGGGAAAAAACTCATGGATATGGGAATTAAAAAATTCATGAAAAAATTCAAGGAATATACAAGCCCGGAATTCATCGATGATTTCTTAGATTTCTTTGAATTATTCGATCCATTGATTGGTGGGCTTGAAGAACGAGCAAGAGAGATGGAGAAGATATTAAAAGACAAAGACAAGACGATATGTTGCCTTGTCACAAGTCCAAATCAACAGGTCGTCTCTGAGACTCAATATCTTGCTAACACCCTTGACATCTTAAAATTGGGATTCGGTTACGTTGCTGTCAATAAAGTATCGACGAAAAGTGAGTTCGATGAACTGCTTCTTTCTGACCCAACCCTCATGAAAGCATTCGTGGATTCTCTGACAACGAAAGGTGTCTCGGATGAAGTTGCAAAAAGATTCATAGAAGAGAGTTTTGCCGCATCCCATCTGAATTTCGCCAAGCATAGACTTGACAGAGAGACAATCAAGACACTGAAAGAGCCTATAAAGGCGCCGTTCTATGAGATCCCTACATTTGATAGAAGCGTGTATCAATTAGACGCCCTTCGAGAGATAAATAAGCACTTGTTCTCAGATAGATGATGCGATTTCTTATATTGAATTATTATTGTTTTGCAACAATACAGACCAGAAATGTAGAAAAAAAGCGGACCCAGGGGGACTCCACTCGCCATCTTTTTAGAAAAGCTGGACCAAAACAGTATTGTACGATCAAAGGATCGTACGAGACAAGAAAAATAAAAAGCGGACCCAGGGGGACTTTCGTATTGACGCACGCGGTCATTGTCGACCTTGTCACCAATCATTCGAACCCCCGACCTACAGCTTAGAAGGCTGTCGCTCTATCCAGGCTGAGCTATGAGTCCAGTTATAGGAGTGTGATAATAGGCGGTATTTAAACCTTTTCACTTCTAGGCTGCGTTACAAGTCATGTTTGTGAACTTTCAATTTTGACAACCCTCCTATTTTGCATGGCACCCTGGCCTATTGGGCTAGGGTGCGCTACTTGCTCTTTTATGGGCCATTTCCATCACCACATCGGACAACCAATGAAGATAAGGTGCTTGGCAAATTATCGTTCGGGCCACATTGAATGATCGGAACCCTGCAAAAAGTGTAAATAATGAGATCTAAATGATCATCTTTCGAACTTACAAAGGAGCCCACTGCCAGAAAGGTTTAAATAGAATCCAATGACTCCTATCCGCGAAAATGGTCACATCAGAACTCTTGCTCAACAAAAGAAACGACTTAGAGCAGCTAGTAGGTCATGGACATATGGAACTGGCAGCGTATGATCTGCTCTTGCATGCAAGACTGGAATACAATTCTGATCTAGAAAGAGCAACTGAAGAGATACTGACTGCGATGGATTGCAATTATCAAAGCGAACTGTCTGAAAAATTGACCATCAGATCAAAATTGACTGGACTCGTCGAGACTTTCGGCCATAAGCCAGCATATATATTTGTGTTGAATTATGATAACAATATACATAAGGAACACGCTGTCTCTGCTAATTATTCACGGGATTGCATCGGAAAACACATAACAGACAAAGAGATACTTCCTGATATGAAGAAGATCGCGTATGAAGACAATGCGATCCTGTTTGATCCAAAGGGATACATAGTCGCCACTAATACCATACTTGTCAATGTGGATCCATCAGACATCATCGGCGGCAGACGAGGAGGTAATGAAGAACTTGGTTTCGCAAATAAAGTTGGATCAAGGCATCATTTCGCGATCGGCGCTTCGTATCATCTTCTTGGAACTGTCGTCTATACATTGAGCGAGACCGGTCATGTCAGAAGATTTGTGCAGGGCAAGATAACTTTCTCGACTGTCGATCATGAGACAAAGTAAAAATAGACTGTTTGAATCATCTTCTCAGGTCAATGTCCAGACCATCAATAATGCACTTTTTCTTGATTATCTACTGCGAATCCAGGTATTCCTTGAATGCCTCTAGAGCTTTTGACCTATGAGATATCTGGTTCTTTTCTTCTGAAGCCATCTCCGCATATGTCTTATCATAGCCATTTGGGAGAAATATCGGATCCCAACCGAAATTATGGTCGCCACGTGGTGCGACTATCGTTCCATGCGTGACTCCTTCAAAGACCACAGGTTCCATGCCTGGCTCGCAATAGGCGATCAAAGCCACAGCTTTGGCTTTTTTATTGTTCCATGGTTCGAGGATCTTTACCAGGCCATCGGTGCCAAGTCGCAGAAAATCTTTTATATATGGGCCAGGAAGACCTTTAAGCGCATCAAAACATAGATTTGTATCGTCGATGAACACAGGTCTCTTCAATGTATCGACTGCAAGCCTCGCTTTTTCTGCTGCGATGAAATGAGGATCACCTTGGTACTCAGGAAGATCGATCTTCTCGTTGACAATCTCATATCCACTGAGTATCTGCCGCGCTTCTCTTAGTTTGTTTTGGTTTCCAGTCAAAAATGTGAGTCTCTTCATCATACAGATGCTGAAAAATGATAAACTATATAACTTTTTTCTCCTTTCTAGCGCAGTGATGGGTATCAGACGTGTTTCATTGGTTCTTTTGGTTTTCGTATTCATATTTGCGGGCTGTTCATATGAAACTGAGAATGGACCTTCTCAGGAACTGAGTGATACTCGTACTCTAATGGGAACAGAAGTCACAATCACGATCATCACAAATGACACGACCAATGGTCATCTAGCTATCGATTCAGCATTCGACGCGATCGGTTCTGTTGAAGACATGATGAGCTCGTACAGAAACAACAGTGAACTTTCGAGATTGAATCAGGAAAAGAAGATGGAAGTCAGCGAGCCTTTAAGTTATAACATAAAGAAATCTATACATTATTCAAATATTTCTGCTGGTGCATTCGATATCAGTATTGACCCGATCCTCAAGATATGGGACAATGTGAAATACACAGGGAAGATACCGACTGAAGAAGAAGTGAATGAGACCCTTAATGCAGTCGGGTGGAAACGGATAAATATTACTGGAGATGTTGTACAGATCGGAGATGACATGTCGCTCAATCTCGGTGGGATCGCGAAAGGCTATGCCATCGACATGGCAATAGGATCTCTTATCTCGAATAAGATAAAAGATGCGCTTGTCGATGCAGGCGGTGATATTCGGACCATCGGATCAAAAGGTGGATCACCATGGCGAATCGCTCTCCAGAACCCACGGGATAAAACACAATATCTTACCATAATCGACTCGTTCAATGGCACAGTCGTCACATCGGGTGATTATGAAAGATATTTCATCACGGATGGAAAGAAGATCATACATATAGCCGATCCACGCACAGGATATTCGGCAGAAGGGCTGATCAGTGTGACCATCGCGACCTCGCTTCTCGCAATAGACGCCGATGCTCTTTCTACTGCGGTCTTTGTCCTTGGAAAAGATGATGGCATGAAACTTGTTGAATCTTTGGATCATGTAGAGGCGTTGATTGTGACAGAAGACGGAGAAGTCATAAGATCATCTGGTTTTGGCTGAAAAAGGCACATTTCCAAGCAATAGATTTAAATATTTTCTTACATACCCATAAACTGGGTGATCCTTAGTTTGAAGCTAGAAAATAAGATAGTTGGATATAAATTTTATTCTAGGGGAGTCATCATTATAAATCCTGATGGCACCGTGGAAGGACAGAAAGAACCAAAGGAAGAGATAAAAAGAGAAGAGTCCCATCCGTTGTATCCAGAACCGACAGTTGTGCCTTATGAGACTGAGATTCCAGAAAGACGGGTTCCGCCAGCATACAACCCAAAAATAGTCCCGCGGGAACAACCAAAAAGAAGATATTTGAATTGATTTTCATTTTTTAACATCATACATTCTATACATGAAAGATTTACTCTAAAAGCATATCGAATAATGGAATGTCTTTGAAGGAAAGAGTGTCCAGGACACGCTGCAGAACTTTTTTAGGGGTCTGCCATCCGCCATGCGGAACCTGAAATCAGCCATTTCACGAAAGGAAGAGTCATAGGCGCTCATAGGAATGACTGGAAAAAGGGGCGAAAAAGCGTAATAAGACCTTTTTCTTCTTTTTTGCTTCTTTTTCCAGCTAAGCGAAATATATTTATAAGAGGGTTTCCAGGATAGATATATAGTTAGTAATAACTCTATAACAAAAAAATTGGTGATATCGCATGGCTGAAGGGGATTATGAACTGATTCCGCATAAGGAAATACTTGATTTAAAGACACAGATCGAAGAGCTCAGGAAGCAAAAAGGCCTCGTAGAAAGAGGTGCTGAAGCAGAGATCGAGATAACGAACAAAGAATTATATGATTCTATGAACAAATTGATCGAAGGGATAAACCAATTGATCAAGCTGTTCAAAAGAGCTGGCGAAGAGTTCAGCCATTATGATGAGAGCGACAGTTATGTGAAGAAGCTCACACCGATGGAGAAGAAGATCGATGAAGCGCTTGAGCAGAACAAGAAGATCGCGCGTGGCATCCTTGCGGTATCTGATTCATTGAAAGAGCAGATCCAGAAACTCGGCGACGATTTCGATGAGAAGCTCGATAAGTTGAAAGACAACATGAGGGGTCCGTCACATAATATGAACCCATATGATCAAGGTTTCGGCGGACAGGGGAACATGCAGTTTGGGGGCGGAGGAGTGCCGCCACCACCGATCCCGCCACCGCAACCGCCAAAATAGAAGAGTTCTAAAAAAAGATGGTAACAGAGCTTGAGCTTGTGAAAGCGAAACCGAAGAGAGTACTCGCATATCTGAAGATAATCTCGAAAGTAGCTTCGAGCATGAAGACTGATGAAGAAGAACTAAAATTAACACCATCAAAAGAGGATCTCATCATCGCAAGAGAGCGCGAGTTCCGAAAGAAGATCGAAGGCAATGTCAAGAACATCGAGCAGAGCATCACTAAGACACTCTACCATCTCAACACAAAGATCCATAAGGCACGTGAAGTGGCCATGCGAGAACCGATTGGGACAGCAAGCAAAAGACCATTGAAAAGAAAAGGCGTCAGCATAAACATTGTAAATGACAACTGGGTCAGCGCAAATTCCACAAGGCTCTCTGAGATCCATAAAATAAAACAGAAGATCAGGCTGCTTGAAGAGAAATATCTATGGCTGACGAACAAAGGATTTGATTCTAACAAGATGATGCTCATCCAGACAAGGATAGATCATGCTAAAGATCTTCTCTATCTCAAGCTAGGCAGCATCCTTGAAGCCATGGTCAAAGAGAAATTTGTCGAGAGAAGATCAACGGATGACCGTCATGTCCTTGAGAAGAATGTGATAGGTAACCTCGCGAACGGAAAATATCACCGGCCAGCATGCAGAAGCTCAAAGAGCATGTCAAAAGACAACAAAAAAGTTATCGAGGATGAGAAAGCTGCAAAGAAGCTTGGTTACAAACCATGCAAGATATGCTTTCCAGACAAGTGATCTCCGATGCTCGATATCAGAATCCATTGGTGGTATTTCCTCCCAGGCGCACTCCTCTTTCTTCCAGTGATTCTTAAAAAGATGTTCTTTCTTGACCACATGATACTCTCGCTGTTGATCACATTCATCTCTGGATTCCTTTTATATCTCATATACTCGCTCATCAATTTCACAGTCAATCATTTCGTCCCGAGGAAATCGATCATGTTCCTTGACTATGCGCTCAGAAAAGAGCTTCGCAGGAGAGATTTCATCCCGAGACAGACCGCAAAAGTATTTGCGTTCTTCATGGAAAAAAGAGATTCCTGGGAACTGTCGCGTGTGAAAAGAACCACGATGTTCCTTGATCTTCTTGGGACGACTATATTGGCTGTGGGTTTTGGGATAGTGCTCATTGTGATCTTAGATGTCAGATCGCTCATGCAGTATTATATCCTTGCGGCCGTATTTCTCGCGATAAATTTCAGCACCATCTGGTCGCATCTTGAAAGCCTTGAGACACTGCTCATCAAGACACTCAAAGAAGATATCGTAAAAGAGATAAAGAAAAATAAGTTATTGTAAATTACATCCATCTGTCATTGACACAGGCTGTCTATCCTGGCCTTCTGCTCTTCACCGCTCTGCATGTCCTTTATTGTGACATTTCCTTCCTCAACGTCTTTAGGTCCGACGATGATAACTTTTTTCGCGCCTATAGAGTTCGCATAGTCCATTGCGCTCCGAAGTTTCCTTGAGAGTTCGACCTCGACATTGTATTTTTTCCGCATCAGGCTTGCGACCTCTATCGCATTCTTCGACATGGCCTCGTTGACTGCGATGATATAATAATCTACTTCTGAATTCAATTCAGGAAGCTTGCCGAGTTTCTCGAGGAACAGGCAGAGCACGACATCGCCAAGACCATACCCGACACCAGGACATGGATCGCCGCCGAAATCTTCGACGAGATTCTCGTATCTTCCACCGCCCACGATCGCACGCATCTCTTTGCTTCTGTCAAATACTTCAAACACAGTTGATGTATAATAATCAAATCCACGCATGATAGACATGTCGACCTCGACAAATCTCATCGCGCCATAGAACGATAGATCTTCAAGAAGCGATCTCAATTCAGAAAGACCTTCTTTTCCTTTGTCATTTAGTGTATTCTCATCGATAGAACCTATATCTTTGATCTCAAGCATGGCATTAATCTTCCCGATTGAGTCTTCAGAGACGCCGGCATCAGAAAGCGATATCTCAAAATCACCTGGCTTCAATTTCTCGCGCTTGTCGATGAGACGCGACACTTCCTGAAGCTTTTCATCAGGGATTCCCGCTGCATTGAGCATTGACTGGATGAGTTTTCTGTTTCCAAGACGTATATAGAACTCTTTTTCATCACATCCGAACTCACGCATGATATCAATGACAGTCATGATGATCTCGGCATCAGCTTTCATCGAAGTGCTTCCGAGAAGATCGGCATTGAACTGGAAGAACTCACGTAATCGTCCAGACTGCGGCGCTTCATACCGCCAGCAACGAGGGATAGAAAACCATCGAAGAGGCTTTGGCAGCTCTTTTTGCTTCGCCGCTATCATTCGAGCAAGCGTCGGAGTGAGTTCTGGCCGGACAGCAATATCATTGCCGCTCTTGTCCTTGAATGCATACATCTGATCCGGTATCTCGGCTCCGGATTTAAGTGTCCACAACATCGCCGGTTCAAGCATCGGGCCATCGAATTCACTATAGCCATATCTGATCGCGACTTTTCGCCATATATTGAATATATAATTCAATCGTCTCATGAGTTCTGGATAGAAATCCCTTGTTCCTCGTAGATTCTGTACTTTCATCTTCTCGCCTCGCTTTTAACAGATAGAGATACCTGTTTTAAATATATTTTGGACATAGAGTAGAAACTGAAGAAATCATCGCAGATGATGAATAAAATCAACTTTTTTCATAGTATAATATATAGAGTATACAGGTATTTAAGCTTTATGAAAATAATCCTGCAAGAGTGAGAACAAAATAACACTTTGTATAACATAGATATTACATTTTAGAAAAATTTAAATATTGCTGGTATCATATAAAAAGAATAAGGTTTAAAAACAGTTTTTTGGCGAAAACTGTTAGTATTATTAAAGTACACTTGTTGGCGCAAGTGTTGAATGACTTCTATGTGAAATAATAGGAAGGCTA
>PCVE01000029.1 GCA_002762705.1 Candidatus Woesearchaeota archaeon CG11_big_fil_rev_8_21_14_0_20_43_8
TTACATCTGCTCTGTACAATGTGACGGCGACAGACACCGACGATCCACATGAGAACATGACTGTCAACTATGCTGTTATACCGCAGGCCATATTGAATCTGAATGATACTACACCCGATGAGTTTGAGTCTGTGAATATATCCGGAAGCTATTTCACTCCGGGTGGTGATGTCTGGATACAGATCGGATATAAAGATGGCAGTGGAAAAGTACCATTCTACCCAAAGATCCTGGCTGCTGATGCATTTGGTGATGTAAGTGATATCTTTGAGGCTGGCGAACTCTGCGAGGCTGAATATGTGGTCGAGCTTGTGGACATGACTTCTCCTGGTTCTCTTCGTGTGAACCAGACATTCAATGCGACGCATGACATAATAAATAATTCCATGGAGCTTGCGGATGCATATGGTCTCACTGGTCTTGCGAACTGGAACAGCACGACATTCTCAAATACTTTTAGCACAGCGGATAGCCTGTATCAATATGCTGGTGGAAAAGATGTGAGCGCCAATGCATTCATGAACTATACTTTCATCTTGAGCGGCTCATCTGTCCAACAAGATAATATCACTAAGATAACTATCATGCTTGATTATTGTCATTCAGGAAATCAAGTCAGCCCTATATGCGGCACGCTCGCGAATCCGCATGAAGGGACTGTCGACGGGCCGCAGCTGATACAGATATGGAATTTCACCGCAGGGGTCTGGCAGGATATCGGTTCGATCAAAGTGTATCCGACTAATGATCGCGAATCACGGATAAAGATCAATCTTACTGGTGGTTTCTCAGACTTTTTGTATCAAGATACAATCCGCGCGCGTTTCGAGGTGGACATCAATGTGACTGGTTTCAATGATGCGTTCCTTGTGATCGACTATGTGTCTGTGAACATATCATATGAGCAGGGTATCGACAGGCCTTGTGATGTCTATGACAACACTTATCTGGAAGTGGATGTCTTTGATTCTTCGATGGCACTCCGGACGGACGCGATAGTGACAATCAGGAATAGCACTGGCCAGATAATAGATGATACTTCGTTTGATGATGTGGATGGCACAGCGATAGGTTCTTTCTTCAAATATCTGTCACCATCTGTCTTCGATCCAGATACCTATGATGTGATGATGATGACAGATGTCCCTGGCGGTCCGATCGTATCGACGGTAGGTGGGCTTGATCTTTCGACAAGCAGGAATCTGACTGTGCAGGTGATAGACAGCTATCCATATCCTCTTCCAGGGACAGTGCAGAATATCACGCCGATCTTCACGCTCGATGATTCTTATCTCTCATTCGGCAACGCCGTGGTCGCGATACCGAACATCACTGCCATGGATGTCGTCCTCCATTGTCTCTCGTGGAACTATGGCTCTGCGCAGTGCCTCAATTGGCAGGTGAATGACAGCTCTGACTACAACGCCACTTACAACGGCACGCACACGATCTTCAATGTGACATCGTTTGACAGCTTCGGCGGCGGCAAGGGCTTCACTCTTCCGAATGTGACTGCGATATCTGTCTATGATGTGACTGGTCAGGCAGACACGCATGTAGGCGGCACACTGGTCGCATCAGGGCTCAATATGACTTTCGGCCTTAATTCCAGCAGGACATATCGTGTGGTGTTCTATGTCGAGAATGATGGCGACCGCCACTGGGTTTTCGCGTCTGATGACGTGATGTATCATCTTGGTCTCAATGACAGCTGGCAGGTTGATACAACAGATGATATATATTACAATCTCTCTGGTGGCTACAGCAATGCTGGAGGGACATTTGTCGATGGGCAGCTGAATTGGACACTGGCCGCTTCTGACAGGATTACAAAGGGCGCGTCTGGAAATTTCACTTATATAGTCAATGTGACTTCTGCTGGTGGTACCGGAGAACCGGATCTATCTATCAGCAAGGATAATATACATCTCTCAAATCCTGTCCCTGTGGAAGGCGAGAACATAACGATAAACGCGACGATAGGGAATCTCATCGGCGGTACAGGCGAACCTCTGGTGGATGGCGTGTATCTATATGTCGAGGATGTGAGCGATGCATCAGGCAGCTTTGACAGCTCGACTTTCAATACATCTGTCCCTGGCGGATCGGATGCTGAGAACATCACTGTGCAGTTCTTCGACGGCAATTATTCCAATGGGACGCAGATCGGCAACAATCAGACATTCAACATCAGTGCCGATGGCAGTGTTGTCGTCAACATGACCTGGCTTGCTAAGATAGGCACGCATTTCATTGAGGTTTTGGCTGATCCAGTTATACATCTGAACGGAACAATAAATGAAAGCGATGAGACGAACAACAACGCGACAGTGAATCTGGCTGTGTCTTCATATCACACATATTATGGTTCAGTCAAAGGCAACGTGAGTCTCGCTAATTCAGATTCACATGAAGTGTTCCAGTGGACAAGCCTGAATCTGTCAGGGAACATCTATGCGGCAGATGCAGACAGCTCAGTGAACTGGGAATATCTGCAGGCGCTTGGTCGTGATTTCATGGATCTGCCGGTCTACGATGATTTCTGGGAGCTTGATGTCGATTTTAATATGTCTTTCTTCAATGATTCTATAAATAAGACATGGACCGTCGGTGGTTCCCCGCGTAATCTGTCGAATATCACTGTTTTTGGAAACACAATATATGATGTATCAATTGTGAATTCAACAGCATATACATTCACGACAGGCATATTGTGGGACCGATCTGATGGCGGCGGAGAATTCGATACCAATCAGGATGTTGTCTTTGTGAGCGAGATGGTGGAGAATGCTGTAGGTGGTTTTGGAACATATGATTATGAAATAAAAGTCCCAAGCCGACTCGAGAAGTACATGGGTGTAACAGACCAGGTCAATTTCTATGTCGAGATCAAGTGATCGATCCATGATCTGCTGCTGGATTTTATGAATATAATTCCATAGATTAGATCTTGTAATGGACATATGTTTTTTTTCAGACGAGCTGGCCTTGTCAAAGTTCAAGAAATCGTTTCAAGATATCTGGATTCCTGGCCTCTGGATGGAACAGAAATCCATAGAGCGGCCGGTCTTTATGTTTGATCACCTGGATCCTGTCATCGGCTTTCGCGAGCACATCGAAATCACTCGGGCATGTGATACCAATTGTGTGTAATTCAAATGCGTCGAACTCTTTTTCATCACCAAAAAGCGGGTCTGTTTTTTTGACCATGACATGTGCCATGCCAAGATTCAACTGCGGGAATGTGTCTCCACCAAAGAATTTCGTGAGTGTCTGTATACCTGCGCATATCGCTAGTGTCGGTTTATTTATTGTCTTTAACCATCCGAACATCTCTATGTGGCTTAATGTGGTGTGGTCCATCAATGCAGAACCAGACATGATTATATGTGTCGCTTTCTCAAGATGTTCTTCAGTGTGCTCTGTGAAATGGATCACTTCGTATCCGTGTGACTCTTTGACGATATCTATTATCGGTCTCACAAATTCCTCTTTTGATAAAGAGTCTTTTTCATAGCACATATCTATTATCAATATCATCTTAGTTCTGCTTCCTCGATTATGAATAATCCATTATAATTATCATATGTCTTCTTTGACCTGAGTATCTCAATCTTCTTTTTGAAGACTGGTCCGTCCACCACAAATGTCTCGATCTCACCGCCTTCTCCGGATGGATTGATCTTGTATCTCTTCTGGAGATCGGCTAGTTCTTTTATCGCGTCCTCATCGATCATTTTTCCAAGCCAGCTCTCGTCGAATGGGTATGCGAAGACTCCCGAAATGACCGCTTTGAATCCTTTCTCATTTAATTCTCTTAAGAAACCGACTTGTTCTCTTTTCCATAATGGGTTGAAGCACCAAAGTCCAAGTTCATGACATATTCTCTGTATCCTCGCCGCCTGATAGACTGATTCGATCGCGCCAGTCACTATGCCGTCTATCTGGTATTTTTCTTTCGCTTTTATGATCGCGTCTTTTAGATCATCAAGCTCTTTCTCTTTCTCGCCTTTTGTGTGATGGATCAAATGTGGTATTCCGATCGCTTCTGCCTGCAACTCTGTCCATCCGATATTAGGAGTGTGGAACATATAGCTCTCTTTGTTCTCCGGGACTAGTGTAACTAGGCAGACCACTTCTGCTTTCTGCATGGCTAAGTATGCTGCATATATAGAATCCTTTCCACCGGAGAATAGTGCTGCGAGCCTCATATTTTAAGATATGCTGGTTTTCCTTATAAATCTGTCTTTGGGAGCAACGTGATATGTTTGTCTGATCTATCATACTTCATAAGAAACCTATATAAATACTGAGATTATCCCTCTCGCAAGTTTATAGGTGCGGCAATTAACAATCGTTATTTTTCGTATCTATGTACGATGGAAATGACAAAAATCGTTTATACAAATTTTCGTCAGTATAATTCGGAGAGTGGGAGAATGACTATGACAACTGCTTTGAGACCGGACACATACGCAGACCTTGTGGATGGGGTATTCCACTATGGACATCTGAAGAATGGAACAATGGAGATAACACATAAAAGATGGCCGTTCTATGACCAGCTTAGATGTAAACTTGAAACTGGCACTTTGATGGAAGTGCTCTGCGAGATGGGCAGCGGATTTGCCAAGGGTAATAAAGGAAACAATTATCTGTTCTTCAATCCAGATTATGAGACACACAAAGAGATCTCATGCCTGATGGGGAAATGCGTGGCTCAATGGGCACCCTTTGTGTTCAAGTTTCTTGTAGATGAGGACAGATATGAGCTTTGGGAAAGAGAGAAAGTCGCACCGCGTACGTCAAAGATGTTCCCTGTGTGTCGTTTTGATGATGATCGAGGAAAAGATCTTGTCTCTTTGCTTTCGTGTGCAGAGACTGCGGAGATCTTTGTCCCTTACACTCGCAATGGTCCATTTGAACCTCAAGGTGAGACGCATATATTCTATTATAATTCTGGAGAGCTACGGTTCAAGTTCGGCGCGATTATGCGATCGACTCTTGTAGGCGGACTAAGCAAACGCATGGATTATCTTTCTGCATTCGCAAGTCCTATCGGTTCGCAGTGGCATATCGAATGAGACGTTTTTTGTTTCTTTGATTCTTTTTTATTGTTTTTTCGATCCATCTGGCATGATTGGTTGTTATCATCAACAAATAACTCTAATCATGTTGTTATAACCAAGGGCTAGTATATAATCATCGGGCTTATCAGCTTTGATTGACTATGGATCCAACTGTACTGATCAATCGCGCGAAGAAGAAGATAAGCCGTTTCTGCATGGATGAATGCCATGCATATTGCTGCAGGAAAGGGAGCATGAAGATAACTGATGAAGAGTTCGATCTTGTGACACATTCTCATGGTGCTTTAAGACCTGAGAAAGGAGCTGATGGAAAATTCTCATTATTTTTCCAGGGCCATTGCCCGGCTTTGACAGACGATAATATGTGCATGGTCCATAAAGATAAGAAAAGGCCGCGCATCTGCAGCGATTTTCCGATATTCTTAATCGATGGAAATGTTGCTGTCTCAAAAGACTGCACTGCTGTCATGCAGGGGATACTTTTTCCATATCTTAAGGAATTGCAGATGGCTGGATATAGGATTGCGTATTTCTAGATTACTTATCTTTCTCTATATCTCTTACAGTCATTTCGCCGCCACCGAATGCTCCACCGACGCCAGCAGACATCACTGTCGAACCAGTGAGATATAATCCTTTGATCGGTGTCTGTGGTGAGAATCTGTTTGGGATGAACTGCTTTGGTGTGGCTGCGAAATTATAGACTGCGCCATCAGTACAGCCGCAGAAACGCTCGATTGTCTTCGCAGTATATACTTCTTTGTACTGCACTGATCCACAAAGTCCCGGTATCAGCATATCTTCTGTTATCTGGAGCATCATTTCTGCATATTGGTCCTTTTGTCCATTGTAGAACTTCTTGCTGATCGATCTTGCAGAATTCCATGTGCTGATCGATGGGCTTTGCATGACAATGTCGACTATATGATATCTATCAGTCGGGTTGTCTGCATCATCACGCATCAGGCCAGCGTCCGGCCGGAGAATGGTGGGGACAGAGACATACATAACAAAATGTTCTGGGAAGTTATCACCGTCAGCTATCTCTGATGCGTCTCTTGATGACGCGAGGACATTCGCCGCATATGACAATTCATCTTTATATCTGGATAGATCCATGTCGACAATCGCATGGACGCTCATAAGTGATATCGACATCTCCTGTTCTTCTAATCTTCTAAAATATTTTTTTGGAAGATGTTCTTTTAATGGGAGCAGTGCTTTTTTCATATCTCCTGCGATTATCACTCTGTCTGCATAGAGTATTTTTGTCTCTTTTGTTTTTCTATCATGATACTTGATGCCTTTGACCGCGCCATCCTCGACGATTATCTCTTCCATCCGCGAGAGTGTCCTTAATTCTCCGCCATGCACTTCAACAAATGTCCTTGCGATCTCATCAAACATCGCCTGGTATGAATGTTCAGCAGGAGCCTGCGGCCCGCCGCCGTTGAAATAAGCAAGAAGCATCGCAGAACGCATAGTCCCTGAGATCCTGCTGTTTGGGAGTCCATCATATCCAAACAATACCGATCCCCAAGCATGCAGATCTTTATCTTTCGTGCATGTATAGATTATCTCCTGGAAAGTCTTTCTGTGGTGTCTGATCAATGTCGGTTTTGTGAGTAGATAGAATGGCAGTTTCAGATAGGGATTATCGATACGTGGTTCTATGAAATTTTCCAGGTTTTTTTTCCATTCTTTGTCTTGTCTATCTGTGACTAATTGATTATTCAGTCTTCTAAGGACATCAAATAATCTATCGATATCATCTGTCTTCTCTGGAAATGTTTCAAGCAGATATCTACGATTTGAATCGATGTCATTCAATACTTCAAGTGGGCTGTCATGCGGAGTCCTTAGACAGCCGAATTTCTTCGCGGCTTCGAATCTGCCGATATTTTCCATATCGCAGCCCATATCTTCTAGAAGCTTGTATGTATGACCACCTTTGTCCATGCCAAGGATAGCATGTATAATCTCCATCGTGGCTCTTGTCCTTTCGCCATTTTTAAGTTTCTGCCGGTTCTTCCAGCTCTGCGCAAGGCCGCCTACTTTGTCGCACATCTCAATAATCGTCACGTCAAGTCCGTTTTGTTGAAGTTTTGTGCCAGCGACAAGACCACCTGGTCCAGCGCCTATGACTATCACATCTCTCTTATCTTTCATTTCGGATCCCCATTGTTGATTTCACAGTGTAAAAAGTGTTTTATTTAAAACTTTGTCTTCGCACGGGTTTTGTAGAAAGTCGTGTTTTGATAATTTATGCCTATTTATTTTTATATCTCCACTTGACAGTGTCCCGACCGCAAAGCGGTCCGGACACTGTCTACCCTTGCTATTTTTGATCCACCATAGATTTATGATCTGTCGGGCGAGGCCAAAAAGCGCACGCTGACCAGAGGGCATGGTCAGGGTGCCCAATTAAAAGATAAGAGATATATCTTCAGAGACGACGACTTTCTACAGAGCCCTCTGCATAGAATCTTCGCTATCGCTTCGTTCCTTGCCCTTCCCGATAAATGGGATGATACTGTTCAATCGTTTACAATTACGTAGAAATGCTTTCCATTGCGCTATGCGCTTGAGCTAAATCCGCTTTGCGGATTTAAGTTTGCTCAAGCAAACTTAACGAAACGCACCTCCGAAGCTACTCTCGTAAGCAAAGCTTACGGAGCATTGTGGCTTCGCCACAATACAGCGGAAAATGTAGACGGAAAACGTAGCGGGGGAAGGATTTGAACCTTCGACCTTCGGGTTTCTTGGACCCCTGCGTCCAAGAATACGAACGCAGTGAGTTATATGAGCCCGACGGGCACTCCTGACTGCCCTACCCCGCTATGGGTCTTTAT
>PCVE01000084.1 GCA_002762705.1 Candidatus Woesearchaeota archaeon CG11_big_fil_rev_8_21_14_0_20_43_8
CTTCGCTCGGCTGAACGTGACTCATTACTGGTCGAATCTCACGCATCGTTTCTACCAGACGAATCACACTATTAATATAACAACTCCATACGGCGTAAACTCATACTACATCAACATGTCGACGAACCGCAGGATAAACCTGACAGTAAGCTGCCCGGCAGAGGTCCCATACGCATGGAACATCACTTCCGACATCTACTGCAGCGACATGACGATGCGCATCGATCGCAATATGACAATCAACGAGAGCGCGAATGTATTCTTCGATAATATCACACTTATCATGAACTCATCAAGCGGCGCACACAATGGAATTTGGTCGTTTGGAAATCTGACTGTCAATAACTCGAATGTCACTGCAGGTAACCCGGATGATGATTACTTCTGGTGGAATGAGCAGCCGGGTAAGCTTGTCTTGGAGAATTCTGATGTGACAGAAGTGAATTATGATCGCGGTGTGTATTTCAATACTTATTCAGCATTAGTCATACGTGGCAATGGTTCATCTATCAAGAATAATCAAATAGTAATTGATTCGGAAGCAAGGCAATATGGAATCACTTTCCTCGAGGTTTCTGGTTGTCAATTCGAGAATAACACACTCATAAGCACAGGAGCAAGTGCGATTGGTGTCTGGGCATATAATTCTTCATATATCAATCTGGATCATAATACACTGAGTGTGACCGGATCTGTTGGATATGGGTTCTATTTGAATTATGCAATCGGCATTAATTTTACTAATAACACAATTTCAACAGAAGAATATCCTGGATTTTCTATTGGCGATTCTAGTGATGTCTCATTTTTTGGAAATACAATTGTCAGTTCTAATTCATCTGCATTCTGGTTCAACTCACAAACTGGCGATGTATCACACTTTAATTATTCATTTGATACATATAATGTTATAAATGGTGCAACGATATACTACTTTGAAGAGCTATCTGGCACAACTATCGAAAATATAGAAAATATCGGCGAAATCTACATCGCAAATTCGGACTCAATTGTGGTTCGTAATATAACTTTCGCTGACAATGCTGGTGGTTTATATCTGTTGAATACACATAATTCTTTGGTAACTGAATTACGATTCCCAAAATCCAAAGGTTATACTTTGAACCAGAGATTTGCTCAAAATAATACCTTCACTGATATATCTGTCAATAATACTGGGAAATATGGGATTTCGTTTAATAGTAAATATAGTAATAATACGAAGGTTATGAATTTGACTCTGATAAATTCATTTCGATCAATATATAATAGCCAATATGGCAATGACAACATTGCGTATATAAATTCCAGTTTCACTAGCACAAATGCGGCTTGCATATACATGACTTCACTTGGTGAAGAGCAAATAACGAATACATTCACCAATACAAATGTCTCTTGTACATACAGCGGAAAAGGTATTGTCTATCTAGACCAAGAGATAGAATTATATTTTACCGATACGATCATCCATAATAGCCTTGGTCCTGCAATAGAATTCAATACGCCAAACAGTAATAACTCTTCTCTTCATTTTGTGAATGCGACATTCAATGAAAGTGGTATAATCTATGACGCGGGGATAACTGCAAACTACACTGTTGCATGGTACATGGATGTGCATGTCAATGATACTGATGGCAATCCGCTGTATGGCGTCATCGTGACAGC
Organism: Candidatus Woesearchaeota archaeon CG11_big_fil_rev_8_21_14_0_20_43_8; assembly: GCA_002762705.1. GTDB lineage: Archaea > Nanobdellota > Nanobdellia > Woesearchaeales > CG08-08-20-14 > CG08-08-20-14. The sequence continues at coordinate 1,672 of PCVE01000084.1, forward strand.
AAGGAACAGGACAGGACAGATCGCGGCAGTCGGGCATACTGATCAGGATGGAAGAGCAAGACTCAATCTGACAAATTACAAGTCGAATCTGACGGACCGGTTCTATCAAAATAACTACACAATCAATTACACCTTTGGAAATTTCAATGGTGGCTGGTCTGTCAACATGAGCACGAACAGAGATAAGAGAAGCAGTCTGAACCTGACATTACCATTTATTGGAAACTTCTCACTTGACAACAGGACATCAACATTCTTGAACAAGACAAAAGAGCAACTCATGAACTATTCGAACCTCACGCTCGCAAGACCTTTCGGCCTCATTAGGTGGATCGGAAATACAAACACAAATGGGGCTAGACTTGCGCAGCATATAATGATGGCAAGCAAGCTGATCGCAGTGAATACAAGCGCGCTGAATAACACATTTGATTCAAGCGCGAACTTAGAGATCACAGGAGTCGACTGCTCTGATTATGCGATATATCGCTCGTCCGCGTTCCACAACAGTGCTGCTTCAGTCATCGCAGAAGGCACTGAATGTCCATCAAATATCTGCACAGCAGTCTCATGCAACGGCACGACATTGTCATTCACAGTGTCAGGATTCTCTAGTTACGCAGTCGGTCCGGTGCTGGCAGAAGAGACACCAGATACTCCTGCAACAGTTACACCATCGGGCAGCACATCGAGCGGGTTTGCGAAGAACATGGAATCGATAACATTCAACGATGTGAAGGCAGGGCAGGAGAAGATATTCATACTGAGTAATTATTTGATAGCGATCACCAAAGTGTCCCTGAAAGCAAAAGAGTTCATAAGCAAGATGAAGATCTCGGTACGAAGCTATGAAGAAGCGCCATATTCACTGCTCGAGAGCACGATCGATGGCGCATATCAGTATCTGAAGGTGTCACATGAGAACTATTTCGACAACAGCCAGGTCGAAGACATAAGATTCGAGTTCAAGGTGCCGAAGTCATGGCTCGGCGCAGATAAAGCCATGCTATACAGATACAATGACGGCGACTGGAATAAGCAGAGGACAGAATCCACGTCCACAGACACGTCATACGTGTATTATACAGGATACCCTGAGGGGCTCTCGTATTTCGCCATCGCAAAAGAAGAAGCGAAAGTTGTGCCAGTGAAAGAGACACCAAAAGCCACAGAACCAACAGCTCAAACCCCAGAACCCATACTCCAGAGCCCACAGCCCACAGCCCAAACACCAACGGGCCAGGCGATAAACCCCACACAACATACCACTAAACCCACACCTCACACCCAGCAAGAAAAATCATGGTTCGCGTCAAACATAACAATGCTTGTCAGTGTCTCAGTCGTATTGATCGGACTCATAATCGCGGGGATAGTGTTCATCATCGGGCACAGAAAATATCCACACCCCATACTCCAGAGCCCACAGCCCACACCCCAGGACTCAAGACTCGGGACTCAAAGCCCACACCCCACACCTCATACCCCTGAATCTCATACCTCACAACCCGACCAGAAAGCCATGGTCAACAGTCTGATAAGACGGGCATTTGAAGGAAAGCCAGTCCCAGAGAGCGTGCAGAACATTATAAACGCAACAAAAGCATGGGCGCAAGAACAATCACAAAAAGGACATACAAAAGAGCAGATCAAAGCAGCATTATTAAAACAAGGCTGGCAGGAAGATCTTATCGACAGACTTCTCGGATAATCCACTGGACCCACTGGACATGGTTGGGTATCATTCTTAAAGGATAAAATCATAAAATGATCCATGACAATAATCGCACATGTGGATATGGATTGCTTCTTTGTGAGCTGCGAAGTCAAGAGAAAACCGTATCTGAAGGGAAAACCAGTGGTCGTCGGCGCGACAGGGCAGAGAGGCGTTGTATGCGCGGCATCTTACGAAGCAAGGAAATATGGCGTAAGGTCTGCGACACCGATCTCTATTGCAAGAAGGCGTCTTCCTCACGGCATCTATCTACCACCCGAAGGCAGATATTACAGAAACGAATCTCGGCGTATTATGCATCATCTATCTACTATAGCAGATGACATGGAACAAGTCTCAGTTGATGAGGCATATCTGGATATAACATCATTATCAAAGAAATTCGATTCCCTTGCGCGCGTCGCAAGATACATACAAGCGCTCATACAGAAAAAGACAAAGCTTCCTTGTTCTGTCGGCATAGCTGATTCACGCACAGTCGCGAAGATAGCGTCAGATCATCAAAAGCCATTCGGTCTCACGATAGTAGAAGACACAAAAGAATTTCTGAATGATCTTCCAATAGAAAAGATACCTGGCGTAGGGAAGAAATCAAAGATACATTTCAACAATAATGGTGTGTATAAGATAAAAGACCTGCTCAAGATGGATCGCTTTGATGTCATAGATAGATTCGGTATGCATGGCGTGCAGATACAACAGATTGCGCTTGGTGAGATCAAGACAGGCATATATCACTATGAAAACCCAAAATCAATATCACGTGAAGTCACATTCAGCAAAGACACAAATGATGAAGACACATTGGATTCTGCGTTGGTGTCGCTTTGCAGACGTGTATATGATGATCTGGAACATAGGGCATATCGAAAAGTATCTATCAAACTGCGATATTCTGATTTCACGACAATCACGCGTGATATAACGCTGAAGACTCCTGATTCTTCAGTCGAGGCGATAAAGCAGAATGCGAAGAGGCTTCTCATCGAAAATATCGAAGAAGACGAAGAGGTAAGGCTTATCGGTGTGAAACTGTCTAATCTCATACATGAAGAATCACGTCAGATGACGCTTGGTGTTTATTGAATCGGAAAATTCCGAGAACAGATTATTTTTGCACTTCATTGAACACTTCAGCAGATTTGACACATGCCTCGTTCTCATCTGACTCAAGCACTTTTGCGCACACAGCAGGATCTTTATACGTCACTGCGATATTATGATGACACTTCTGTCGTGTCCCTTTCGCTGTTATGGCATCACAGGCAGATGCGTCTTTTGTGTCTTTACCTATCAAGAAAAAACAATCCTGATAATCTGTGCTTGTTGTGTCGATTCCAGTACACCATGCGGTGTTCTTTGACGCGACGGCAGTGTTCTTTACGCAGACTCTTTTTATTCTTACATCTTTTATCGTGTCGCAGATAGTGATATCTTTCTTCTTAGGCGCGACATCCATGAGACAATATTCACGGCTCATAGTATTGACTATCTTGTAGCAGATAGAATCATCTGCTTTACTTTTCCCGATAACATTCAGACAGTCATCTTTCATGCCTTCACTCTTTATCTTATCACACTGTTTCTCGTCATCATTTGCTTTCGCCGCAGCTTGATAGCAATAATCCTTCTTTTTCTCGACTTTATCACATAGATCAGTCTCTCCTGTATTTGTGACAATCGCTTGATAGCATCTGTCTTTTGAATCAGTATCCTCTTTTATGCCGGCACATACTGATGTCTCGTTTGTCACAGATACAACAGCCACTTTGCATTCGCCGATTTCTTTTGGATCATTCAATCCTTCGCAGACTGAAGCATCTGATTTTTTCAAAGCGATCCCTTTGTAACAATTTGTTTTGAAATTCATGTAATCTATCTTGTCGCAACTTTCTAAGTCAAGTGTTTTTATCGCTATATCAGAATAACAGCTGTCTTTAGTGTTCATATCATATATCTTGCTGCAGAGATTCACGTTATCTGTGGCGGTCGCGACAGATCTGATGCAATAGTTCATGGTGTCGTCATCTATTATCTCAAAGCATGGCTCACTCTCATTGAATATTCCTGCCATCTTGTTTAAGCAGTTGTCTATTCTATCTTCATCTTTGCTTGTATCGAGCTTTTTGCAGGCTTTTATATCGCCAGTTTCTGCAGCCTCCCTTAATTCGGCATCGCCCTGCAGGAATGAGACTATATCACATGCTGATAACACAATCAATGAGATGATGATAAGAGATATCGCAGTAATCTTCATATGAAAACCACCCTCATGGTAGGGATATCATTGGCAAAAATATATAAATTTATCTTTTAGACAAAATCAGATATGGTGGAATTTAATCCCGATGGCAGCCTGAAGCTTCCAAACAGGCTCATAAAAAAGCAGGAGATCGATGAGAAAAGGATGAGGTCTGCTCGCTGCATAAAGATAAGAAAAGATGTTGTGGATTACAATAGTCCAAAAAAGTGTCGCTTGAAGATCGTACTTTCTGAGGCCATAACTGATTTTAGATTCATACCTACGATCTATTCTTACTTCGCTAACAGGGCGGAAGTGCCGACTGTGATGCGTAAGACCGGTCCAAGAGAATTCGAAGTCGAGATCGGGACCGCATTCAAGCGCTGCACGGATTGCTGTTCTTTGGTCAATAGATATCGCGAGCATCTTGATGGCTGCCTTATAGAAGACAAAGGCACATGCACATTCCAGGGAATGAATTTCGGCTGGAACGGAGAATAGTCCGATTTTTTAGGAAGTATTTTGCGTTTTCTGATACCCCATACAATCTATCAGTTTTACAGGGCACACTGACATGATAGTCAGCGTGCGATTCTTGACTTTACCGCGCCCATCAGATGATTGCACGAGATCTCTCTATCGGATTTTTGGATATGGGGCAGACCCCATGTCCGGACCGCAAAAGCGGTCGGGACTCTGCAGACGGAAAAATAATTACGGGACTGGATCCGATAGATTGGTTGCTATTTAGCCGAATAGTAAACAATTTAAACGATAGTCTCTGATAATCTAACATGCATAGGCTTGTACTAGTTAGACATGGAGAGAGCACATGGAACAAAGAGAACAGGTTCACTGGCTGGACTGATGTCGACCTCTCTGAAAAAGGAGTGCAGGAAGCGATCTCTGCTGGAGAGGAACTGAAGAAAGCAGGATTCTTATTCGACATCATATTCACCTCTGTATTGAAGAGGGCCACCCATACGATGGACCTAATAATCGATGTCATGGGTATCAAAGGAATCCCAATAGAATACAACTGGCGTCTCAATGAACGTCATTATGGTGCGTTGCAGGGACTCAATAAGAAGGAGACTGCACAGAAGCATGGTGAAGATCAAGTGAAGATCTGGCGGAGAAGCTATGATATAAGGCCGCCTGCATTGGAGAGAGATGATCCTAGATATCCTGGGAATGATCCTTTGTATAAAGACCTGACTGATGACGATATCCCAACGACAGAATGCCTAAAAGACACTGTCGCACGTTTCCTGCCATATTGGCATGATACAATCTCAAAGGCCATGTCTGCCGGAAAGAAAGTGCTTATAGTTGCTCATGGAAACAGCCTAAGGGCGCTAGTGAAACATCTTGATTATATTTCTGAAGATGTCATATCCGGACTGAATATCCCAACTGGGATTCCACTGGTGTATGAATTAGACGATAACCTAAGACCTATCAAACATTATTATCTTGGTGATCCAGAAAAGATAAAAAAGGCAACAGAAAAAGTAAAAAATCAAGGAAAGGCCTAAGTCAGGCCAGCTCCCATCTGTTCTGTCATCATTGCCATCATCTTGTCCTGAAGTTCATCTGGAGTTATGATCTGAAGATTTGGCAGTGTGACTATGGCTTCTGTGACAGAATCAAGTTCGCAGTCAACACCAGGAGTAATCTTTGAATTTCTGTATGTCTTCATCATGCCTTCAAGATCCATGTCTGATTGTTCTCCTGGGTATTTGATGAGATAATATGTACCACTGATATTCATTTTCACATAATCATAATCATCGAGCAGCCAGGATTCACCATTTGGAGTCTCCATCTTCGCCTTGTTCTTGTAGAAATATATCGTCTGCATGCCTGCGATATCACATTTGAAATTGACTAGTTCCTGTGATGCTTTTTTCGCAGAGGCCTCAGCAACATCTTCGACCTGCTTTACTGCACTCTCTTTCGCTTTCTCAGCAGCTTTCTTCTTAAGTACCTGGCTTTGGTCATCTTTCCCACAGCCGGCCAAAATCAGAATGGTTGTAATCAATACGATCAGTATAATCTTTTTCATGAAATCACCCTTTGTCTTATGGATTGACTTTGCCGGTTTAAATAATTTACTGGATGCATGGCTCCGTAGAACGGTTTTTG
>PCVE01000079.1 GCA_002762705.1 Candidatus Woesearchaeota archaeon CG11_big_fil_rev_8_21_14_0_20_43_8
AGTCGCTTTTATGTTTCGTCTGTGTTTTGCTATGGTTATACTGCCGTCTACATATGTGCTCCATGATATCTGTTTAAGGTAATTTCCCACAGGAAAGACCTTTCCAGTAAGATCGAATACAAATGGTCCTTGCATTTGCAACGCCAGATGACGGATAGGTTTTGGTTCGATGACGATCCGAAGATGCGGGACATATTCTGTGCATGGCGTGGTCGAGGATTTCAATTGCACCTTGTCTGAATATCTTTTGACAACTTTGATGATCGGAGAGAGCGTTGTTTTTGTCTTGGATGTCGGCCTCTTCATTACCGCTGCTTTTTTCGGTCTCTTTCTCGCTTTAGGCTCTGCCTGAAGTAATGTTCTTGCGCTGATCGTCTTTTTCTTTTGTGCTTTTCTCGTTTTATTCTTGACAGATGTGATCTTCTCTGTCTTAGTCTTTAGTGTCAGCTTTCCATCCATAGCTGGTCGTTTCGATGGATCGTTCACCCACCCGATCTCATTCTCTTTCAGTGGCCCCGCGTGATAAGTGAGCAGCCATCTCGCCTTCATGATCCGCGCAGAATTCTTGACGGCGTTATGATACATGAAATCGCCGACACTAAACGTTGAGATGTCAGTCTTCAATCTTGACGGAAGAAGATCCATCGCTGTCGCGACTTTCTCTATATCTCTTTCTGTCCTCAGCCGTCCGATGAACCTTGTCCCGATATTTCCAAATATCCTGTAATCTATATCGCCCGGGTTCTGCGTCGCGACTATTATCCCGAGTCCGAACGCTCGTGCTTGCCTGATGAGCAACTCAAGCAGTTTCTTTGTCGGTGGATTTGCCGGCGGTGGAGGAAGAAGTCCAGCGAGCTCATCGATATAGAGTATATACTTGAGTCTTTGAGAGCCACCTTTTCGTATCAGGAACTTATATAACTCTGAAAGTATCTGTTCGACAACGAACTGTTTCTCTTCCATATTGATCGCGAAGCGAAGATCGATGACAGATAATCTCGAACTTGATAGCATCGAGTCCATGTTCATGCGTTCTCCTTTTTTCCATGCCTGTTTTGCAGGTGAAGATAATATGAGATTCAATGAAGCGGCGAGCTTCTTTCGCTCTTTCTCGTTTATGAAATCATCTAATGGCAGGGATCCGATAGTCTCAATTGGTGGTTCGATGACCTGCTTTATCAGTCCCTCGATATCAAGATCTGATCCGGCGTTCCAGCTGTTGATGAGAAGTGATGACAAGAATGATTGCATCTTCTCTGCATTGCCACCCTTTATCCCCGCAAGCTGGACGATGGACGCGCTCACCGGCTCGACAAAATCGGCTATTATCGTCGGATCATCTGATGATAGTTTCGAGAATCCTTTCGGCGCGGAAAGATCAGGCATGAGCGATATCGACAGGCCCGCATTTGATTTAGGCGTGTATATCTTTGAATCCACTTTCGCAAGCTTCTTGATCAGGTTTTTGTCTATCTCCTGATTCTTCACAGCATCCGAATAGAGATTCGCGGCTTTCTCAGCGCTCTTTTTTCCACCAGAGACGAACGGCCTGAAATCGAAATCATCACTAGTGACAGCGAGTCCGCCAAGGTCGCCTTTTGGATCGATGGCTATCACAGAGATACCTGATGCTAGCGCTTCTTCTATAAGCACTTTTCCCATAACGGTCTTTCCAGAACCAGTCGTGCCAAGGACAACAGCGTGACGCGTAAGAGTATCCAACTCATACTTAAGTTTCTTCCCTGCTACAGAACCTATGTGCGCCCCGACCATATCAATGCTGTCTCTCGAGGGATAGATATTTAAAACTTTCGTAAAAAAAAGAAGTTAAAAAATCAGAACTCTTTCAGCACTTTCTCGATCTTTGAAAGCGCACGATTCACAAGTTTCATCGGTATCATAAGCGGCGGCGCGAATCTGATGGTGTACTTGTGTGAATCTTTTGCGAATATGCCTTCTTTTATGAGTCTCTTAGACACATCTCTTGCGATCGGATCGCCAAATTCCATCCCGATGAGAAGACCTTTGCCTCGTATTTCTGAGACGAGCGAGCTTGCGATCTCTTCTAATGAGCGCATGAAATAATCGCCAAGGTAAGCGGAATTCTCTATAAGATTCCTTCCTGTTGAGAACCATTTTCTCTCAAGTTCATGTATCGCTGCAAGACCGACTGCGCCAGCGAGCGGGTTCTCTCCATGTGTGCTGCCATCGCTTCCCGGGACGAACGCATTGTCCATGATATCTCTTGATGTGGCGATACCTGATATCGGATAGTAACCGCCGCCAAGGGCTTTTCCCATGATGGTGATGTCTGGTCTCACGTCATAATGCTCAAAAGCGAACATCTTCCCTGTCCTTCCAAGCCCGGTCTGTATCTCATCAAGTGTTAGGATGATCCCTTTTTCTGTGCAGAGCTCTCTTGCTCCTTTAAGATATCCTTCCTCTGGCATCACGACTCCCGCTTCGCCCTGTATAGGTTCTAGAAGTACGCCTGCTGTGTTTTCGTTGATAGCAGATTCAAGCGCTGACAGGTCGTTGTATGGGACCGACCGAAATCCCTGTGTCAATGGCCCAAAACCGTCTTTTGACACATCATCGCTTGAGAAACTGATCACTGTCGTCGTCCTGCCATGGAAATTATTGTCAGCTACGATTATCTCTGCCTTGTCTGGTTCGATGCCTCTTTTGTATCCGTTCGCTCTCATTGCCTTTATCGCAAGTTCTACTGCTTCGACACCGCCGTTCTTCAAAAGAGCCGCTTCCATGCCGCTTAGTTCGCATACTTTTTTTAACAGAAGACCGACTTCTGTGTTGTAAACAGCTCCTGATACAAGTGTGAGTGTCTTTCCTTGTCTTCTAGAAGCCTTTCTGATATTTTTGTTGCAATGTCCCTGGCTCACTGATGAATAGCACGATAGCATGTCGATATATTCCTTGCCTTCAGCATCCCAGACCAATGCTCCACGGCCTTTTGCGAATGTGACGTCGTATTTTTTGTAATGTTTTGCACCATATTTGTCTATAAGATCGCTGTAGAACAGATTTGATTTGACCATACATAACCCCCCTTGTGCTTTATCATGGAAATATCATCTAGATTATAAATATTTTGGACTTGTGGGGTGTGGGGTGTGGGCTAACATTCAGCATATAACAGACTGTGCAAGACAAAACTTTCACAACACTTTTGCCAATCACAACAAATAAAAAGCAAGAGACCAATTGATGATGTCATGAAACTAAAAGAGCATCAGGGAAAAGAGATACTCAGAAGATATTCCATCCCGGTCCCGAAGGGATACCTTGCAAAGACGCCAGATGAAGCGCTGGCAGGCATTGGTGACATGCAGGATGTCGTTCTGAAGGCCCAGGTGCTTGTCGGCGGCAGGGGAAAGGCCGGCGGTATAAAACCCGCGAATCGTGACGATATCCATCAGATCGCATCTGGATTGTTTGGCATGGACATAAAAGGGCTGAAAGTAGATGAAGTGCTTGTCGAAGAGAAGTTGAATATCCAAAAGGAGATGTTTCTATCCCTTACTGTGAACCGTAGCGAGCGAAACATCACACTCATCTTCTCTGATGAAGGCGGGGTCAACATCGAAGAGCTTTCACAAGATGACCCTGAGAAGATCCACAAGTTCGGATTCCATACTGCAGAAGAACTTAAAGAGATCACTGAAAGTCTTTTCATCCAGCCGATTGCTATATCCATGTTCTCCATAATGAAAGATCTTGATTGTGAGCTTGTCGAGATAAATCCGCTCGTGCTTGCGAACGACAGGCTTGTCGCGGCAGACGCAAAAGTAATAATCGATGATAATTCTCTGTTCCGTCATGAGGATCTAAGACCATCAAGTCAGAAGACAGAACTTGAGAAAGAGGCAGCGGAATCAGGACTATCTTATGTGGAGCTAGATGGCGATATCGCGATAATCGGGAACGGCGCAGGCCTTGTCATGGCGACACTTGATGTGGTCGATCATTTCGGCGGGCGATGCGCAAATTTTCTCGATGTCGGGGGCGGAGCATCTGTCGAACGGATGAAGAAAGCGATGGATATCGTCCTGAGAAAAGATCCAAAAGGGCTTCTGATCAATATCTTCGGTGGCATAACCAGGTGCGACGAGATCGCGAGAGGCATTGTCGGCTACCGTGATTCACATAGCATGAAGATACCGATAGTCGTGCGTATGATCGGCACGAACGAGGATATAGGGAAGATATATCTCGATACGAATGGGCTTCATTCGCTTGATTCCATGGAAGAATGCGCAAAGACCATGGTCGATATGCTAGCCGCGAAGTGAACGATCATTATTTGTATATCGTGACATGTCCTTTCTCATAGACCTTTGTCTTGTCAGAGAGCAGTTCGTTTTCATCTTTATCGAGCTTGGTGTTATCGCCGATGTAAAGAAGATCATAATCTGCTATATTATCTCTGAAGATATCTATGTCTCTTGTCTGCAGAGATGCTTTTGGTTCTGAAAGGACAGGCACCCAGATGAAAGCGCGCCAGCCGAACTCGTCGATATTGTTATAGAAGAGGATGCTCTCATCGCCAAGATTCTCTTTTAGATATTCGATCGCTGAGACTTCATCAGTCGTGATCGCAGGGCCGAGCATGGAGAAGAAAATCCCTAATTTAATTATTTGTATCAAAAGTGAAACAATTAGTATGGTCATTCCGATCCATCTTATATTCTTATCTTTTAAAACCCAATAAAATATATATGCTGCTGAAAGTGCAACAAGAATTGTCCAGATTGGATAAAAATTATAGATAAAATGTATGGGCCAGGATGGTTTTGGGAACAATATATGGCGACTAAGTATGAATAAGAAACCTCCAATAATCAAGAAGAACACTTTCAAGTCTTTTTTGAATAATATGTGTACAATGCCAATCATAGATAATACATATACAATCGGTCCTTCCATCAAGAATGAGACTTTCCAGATTGATTGATATCCCCCTGCATCATGTGTGAGCAATGATGTTTTAATCCACTCTTTGAGGAATACATTGATACTTAATAGGTCAGTGATGAAGAATCTCATTAACAGAATGAACACAAACACTGGTATGATCACATATAATAACCCTTTCAGATCGCTTGGGCTGATTTTTTTGAATCTGATTCTGATATCTGGAAGTTTTATCTTCATTTTTTTATCAGCAATTGTTCCGAAAAACAAAGACAGCTCTAATATCAAGATGAATAGCAATGTTGCTGAATGGATGATAGCAATAATACAATTAATAATGATTACGAGAATCATATCCGATTTTTTTCTTTCTTTTAACCATCTGCAGAAGAAGAAGAACGCTGCGAATCCGATAGATATCCCTGCTATAGTTGGCTGCATACCGCCAAAGATCATGAAATATGCGCGTATATTCAATACTGAATATGCAAGGACGAGCAAGGATATCAGCCTGTTCTCTGTCAATGTGAGAATGGCATAGTACATGAATATGTTGCCAAGCACGAACAATGCAGCTATGAAAAAACCATTGATCACTAGCAGATCAGCATCGAAATATTGAAAGATGACTTTGTAGAATGCGATGAGGCCCGGAGGGTAATCTGATACATTGTTTACTATATTCACATTTTTATTGACCGAAGAATCATATCCTCCTTGGACCCATGCTTTCGCGATCAGATAATAATAAGCGCCATCATATTGTGAAATCGGCCTGTCATATGATACTGTCGGCACTACCGCAAGGCCGATTGATAAGAATATCAACAATACTACTATGATCGATGATGTTTTTTGTGATATCAATTGTCTATCAGACATGTTTGAGCACCTCATCGACTGTTATCCATCGCATGCATTGGTGATGCTTGCAGTCGGTGAATATCCCATCGTGATAACATGGTCGGCAGGGAATATCTTTTTTGAGCACTATATCTTTTTTTCCAAGCGGGCCAAGTTTCACTGGGTCTGTCGGACCGAATATCGCGATGACTCGTTTTGTCACGGCGGACGCAATATGCATCGGACCTGAATCATTGCAGATCACTGTGCTGCATCTCGCCATCACTGATGCGCTTTCATTGATATCGCATTTTCCGATAAGGTCGATCACCTTGTCTTTTGGCAGATGACGAAAATGCTTTTTGAGCGCAGTGTCGCTTTCGCCGCCAAGCAGTATGATTGTCTTCCTGCTTTTTATAATCTCCTCTGCCAGAAGGGCATATTTTCCGATTGGCCATCGCTTCAGGTCGACTGTCTGGCCTGGATTCGATCCGCCGCCAGGTATGATGCAGACCACACTTTTTCCAGCCAACCTGTGTTTTTTCCATATCATGTCAGCGAATGCTATGGCTTTCTTGTCAAGGAACAGGTCCATCTTCTGGGTCTCTTTTTTGCATTCAAGCCTTCTAGCGATATCAAGATAATATTCGATATCATGTTTCTCATCATCATACAGTACCGAGACATTATTGGCAAAGCCTTCGCCATCTCTGTCGAATCCGATGGTCGGCGCAGAGAATAATCTTGCGTAGATATTGACGAGCCATGAACGATCAAGCACGATGATCAGGTCATAATATCTTTTCCTGATCTCTTTTGCGAGTCTTAGGAGCTCTCTTTTTTTCCGTCTAAAGAATATGGTGTCATCGAAAGTGATCATCTCATCTAAGTTCTTGTTCTTTTCGATGATCGAAGCAGACCACTTGCCGACCAGATAATCCAGTTTCGCTTTTGGAAATCTCTTTCTGAGCGCCCGAACTAGCGGGGTGGTCATCATGACATCTCCGATGGCCCCTATCTTGAAGATAAGCACTTTCTTAGGATTCATTGGGAGATGTCCATCACCTGACATGAAAATCCTTCCAAGAGTGCACACTAAGCTCTTTATGGCGTTCTTTGGCATGGTGTGCTTGGTGTTTGATTGAACATTTATATATATATTGGTCGTTTCGGCGCTATAGAAAGTCTTTTGTCATCGTTATCTATTCACGACTTATCATCCTAGCAGGGTACTCTGGCGATCATACTGACGGAAATAGATACTAATGTGATCCATTTTTGTTATTGTGGACTTGTCGGTTTAATACCCGGAAATACTTTCAGTATTTCCTGTACAGAAATTGCATGCATTTTTTTGTACTGCGCTCCTCGGAAATACTTTGTATCTCCGTGCATTGTTCCTTCGGAACAATACTTTAAGATGAGTTCACAATTAAAAAATTTGTTTGACAATAATGCGAATCCGGTTAATACCATGCTCTTTAGTGCAGGTTTTTGCCGTTTTGAGAAAACGAGATAGACGAGACAATAGAAAGAGACGAAATAATGGAGATACGGGAAAAAAGTGCGGTTGTTTCAAGATTTGAGCGAAGCGAAAATCCGGGGCTTTTTAGTGCAGGTTTTTGCCGTTTTGAGAAAACGAGATAGACGAGACAATAGAAAGAGACGAAATAATGGAGATACGGGAAAAAAGTGCGGGGGACGGGATTCGAGACACTGACGTGTCTGATCCCATCCCTGTATGATGTTGTATCTATTATCGGCATTTCAACATGATAGAAGAAAAGGTGCGGGGGACGGGATTTGAACCCGCGGACCCACTAAGAGACAGGATGTCATAATGACGCGCCGCATGAAACCGGCGTGTCTCATTCTTAAGTCCTGCGCATTTGGCCGGACATCCCAAGGCAAACCAAGGGATACCATTGACCAGGCTCTGCAACCCCCGCATTAAAAATGGATATTCTTTGAAGAAGATGATGGTGTTATTTAAAACTTATTGCCGGAAACGGCTCCGTAGAACGGTTTTTGCTAATTAGCTCTCGGGGGCTATAAATCCAATATTCAATT
>PCVE01000065.1:0-3770 GCA_002762705.1 Candidatus Woesearchaeota archaeon CG11_big_fil_rev_8_21_14_0_20_43_8
GAAGAGATCGCTGGTGCATTGTTCAGAGATTAGGAAAATTTTATTTTGCATACATTATCCCTGGTCCAAACCTGCAACGAACATCAATGAGATTAATATCAATCTGTGCATTCATCGGACCAAATTTTTTTTTATATTCACAAAGCCCTGGAGCACCTTGACGATCGTGGACATAGCCACGATGGAATATTGGAACTCCTTGCATCACAAAATCTCTTGCGATACATAGATCAAGAAACTCTTGTGGAGACTTGGAATTGACTAGATACGACGCGCGAGAATTGAAGCATTGCGTGTGATTGTTTCCTTCAGTTTCGACATAAGCCATCAATTCACCATCGAGAAAAGCCCCATAGAATCTAGTCAATGGTTGGTTCATGCGCCCAGATAATTCTACGTGGCTTTTGTGCATAGCAAGAGTAAGATCGTGTTCTTTCACAATAGCATTTAATCTTGCCTCGATTTCTTCACAACGCATTCGGGCTTGTCCATTATGATATCTGGGATCATACAACATTGATTCATAATATAAAGCCACAAATGTTGTCATTGCAAGATTGAATCTGTCCCATTTATTTGAATCATTTACATTCTCTGTGAACAATTTTTCATTGATAAGTGTTTCAATGGAATTTATTTTATGTTCAGACATGATTTTTTCTAATGAATCCAGGCACATTTTTTGCTTATTGTCAACCCATTTTTGTAATAACCATTGTATTTGAGGAAGATCTGATTCTTCAAGCTGTCGATATGAATACCCTGAATTTCTGAACCGTCTGAGTCTTTTTTCATAATGTTCTTTTTCAAGTGGCTTTTGCCATAATGATATATTGCTGACTTCACCCCAAGATGTCAGCTCAAATCTTGAGACATAATGCTTTGGCATATGATTGAAATTTATCTTAAAAGAGATATTTGATATCGCTTCTACAATCTCATCAAGTGGATCGATGTATTCTGTTTCAAATGGATGTGAAAGTGTCATGTATTCATATTGATCCTCTTCGTCAGGCAAATTCTCTGTTTTCACCAAAAATGAATTCTTTTTCCAATATAGAACAGAATAATCCCCAGGTTCACGGTTATCCAATATTTGAGATGGATGAAGGAATTTCCTGGTTTCAAGGGGTTCAGGTTCAATAAGCATAGGCATCATTTCAAAAACATGGATTCCACCAGAATATATTAGAGTTTCGGTCAATAACAAAAATTTGTTCAGTAGATATATAAGCGAATCCTATCCACGACCCTAAAGGGTGTGGTACAAGAAAATGCATGCATTTTCTGTACAGGAAATACTTTCAGTATCTCCTCGTATTAAACCGGCAAGTTCTCAATAATATTTATAAATCGGAGACCCTCATTGAATCAGGTATGAAAGTCAAGATAAAGAGGATAGACAAATCACTTCCATTGCCAGTATATGAGACAGAAGGGTCTGTCGCATTCGATCTGCTATGCAGAGAAGACATGATGATAAAGCCTGGTTCGCTAGCCCTAATCCCGGGAAATGTCATTGTTGACACGCCTGATGGATACATGCTTGTTCTTGCGCTACGTAGCAGCACACCGAAGAAGAAAGGGCTTCTAAAACCGCATGGTATAGGTATCATCGACCAGGATTATTGCGGCAACGAAGATGAACTCAAAATCCAAGTATATAATTTCACAGATAAGCCTGTGAAGGTGGAGAAAGGCGAAAAGATAGCGCAAGGAGTCTTCACACGCATCGACAGGTTCGACTTTGAAGAAGTCGATGATATGGGCGACAGATCACGTGGAGGATTTGGTTCTACTTCAAGATGAAGCCGATCATAGGTATAACATGCAAGTATGACTGGGGTCTTGGGCAGAGATGCTCTGACGAACATAAACTGGTCTACCATGCTATAAACAAATGGTATGTCGACGCTGTCGCGAAAGCGGGCGGTGTGCCAGTGCTTCTTCCGACGATACGTGATAAGAAGATGATAAAAGAGCTTGCTGAGCTTGTCGACGGGCTGTTGTTTTCTGGCGGAGGATATGACATCCTGATCGGTAAAGGAAGATCGACAATTGGCACATCATTCTATAGGCCTAACCCAGACAGGATGCACTTCTCGATGGATCTAATGAAGTATGCATTGAAAAAAGACATGCCGATATTCGGCATATGTCTTGGCCATCAGACCATAAACGAGGCGCTCGGTGGAAGTCTTGATATAGATATCACGCATAGTGAAGTGAAGCATAATCAACGAGAGTTCTATACAAAAGCGACCCATCCAATAGAGATCACAAAGCCATCTTTCATGTATAATGTGTTTCGGAAAAAAAATGTGATAGTCAACAGCCATCACTGCCAGGCGATAAAGAAGCTTGGCAAGGGACTAATCGCGACATCCCATTCATCTGACGGCTGCATCGAGTCTATCGAATCGACAAAGCATTCTTTTGTGCATGGTGTGCAGTTCCATCCGGAATCGCTGGTTGACGATTATGCTGGTTTCTCAAGCCTCTTTAAGGAACTTGTCAGGGCTGCTAAAAGGAAGTAATATAAACCCAGGTTTTATTCTGTCTGTCGATCCGCAAAAATGACATATAATTTTCCAGTAGACCCAATGCATCTCAACGAGCTAGGCAGACAGTATCATACTGCGATCCATGACAAGGATCTCTCAGATAAGCAGACTAAACTAGAAATGTTAGGAAATGAGATTGTCCTCTACAGCGCAAGATGGATATATTCTATAGCGATACGTCTTACCACAAGAGGATACAGGATGCCTCAGGGACAAGTCCTAAAGGTAAACACAAAGATCGATGATCTGGATGAGCTTGTATCTATCGGGGTCATCGCTGTGCTTGACAAGATGAAGAACTATGACCCAGAGAAAGGGGCGGTCACTACATTCATCGGTCCAGAGGTCGCGCATGCGATGTACCGCCATTCATGCTATGACAAGCTAGTCAGGGTGTCTGTACGCAATCTTGAGACTGTGATAAAAGCAGTCTCCTACGCTGGTGATACTGATGAGACAAGGAAAGAGATCGCGGCAGAACTTTTCACAAGTGAAAGCCTAAAAGGATCTATCAATTATCTTTTCAACGCCGCAAGAGACAATTATATTAGCTTGAATGCATCCCCACGATCCGCAGAAGGGGTAGAACTTCAGGAGTACATCATGAAAGGCGATCCGATGGTTGTAGAAGATGAAGTGCATAGGGCAGAGATGACAGACCTTCTTAATTCTGTGATCGAGAAAAGACTTACAGAAAGAGAAAGAACCATTCTTGCAGAACGATTCGGCTTTTATGGGAAAAAACCAAAGACACTTGAAGAGGTCGGAAAGGACCTTGGAGTCACAAGAGAGAGAGTGCGGCAGATCGAAGAGAAAGCCAAACGAAAGATCAAAGTGGCACTATCGAAAAGAATCACAGAAGATGATCTTTTCTGATGAGACAAAGGATTTATTAACCACCTTTGACGTAACTTTTATATGCAGCCGAAGATAAAACTTGCGGTCTTCGCATCTGGTGGGGGTAGCAATCTTCAAGTGATTATAGATGGCTGTGCGGATGAGACTATCGACGCATCTGTCTCTGTCTTTGTCTGCAATGATCCTTCTGCGCATTCTATACAAAGAGCGAAGAACCATGGCATACCAGTGATAGTGCTGCCAAATAGAGAGTTCAGGACACGTGAAAAGCATGAAGAAGCGATACTAAAAGAGCTTGATAGATTCGATTTCGATTTCATCGCGCTTGCCGGGTACATGCGGATATTC
>PCVE01000065.1:3820-7689 GCA_002762705.1 Candidatus Woesearchaeota archaeon CG11_big_fil_rev_8_21_14_0_20_43_8
GATAATAAACATCCATCCTGCGCTCCTTCCGAAATATCCTGGCGCGCACGCATATGAGGACGCGTTCAGGGCAAAAGAAGAGTTCTCAGGGATAACTGTGCATTTTGTCGACGGTGGTATAGACACAGGCCAAGTCATCCTGCAGGCAAAAGTGCCGATACTGGAAACAGATACATTCGATGATTTCAAATCAAGAGGACTGTCTATAGAACATCAAGTTTACCCTCTTGCGATAAATCATATAGCAGACAAGGTGAGACTATGCTAAAGACTGTGTTAATAAGCGTGTCGGATAAACAGAAACTAGATTTTCTGGTCAGTGGACTTAGAAGAGTTAATCCGAAGATAAAGATAATATCTTCAGGCGGAACTGCGAAGAAGATACGAGAGCTTGGATTTGATGTGACTGATGTCTCAGAATACACAGGTTATCCTGAGATGCCTGACGGACTTGTGAAGACGCTTCATCCGATGATACACGGCGGATTGCTTGGTGATATATCTGATGATGACCAGGTTTCGTATATGGAAGAGCATGGCATCGAACCTATCGACCTTGTTGTGTGCAACCTGTATCCATTCGAGGAAGTTGTCAGAGACGGCGCAGACCTGGAGATCGCACGCAGGAACATAGATATCGGCGGGCCGTCGATGATAAGGAGCGCAGCGAAGAATTTTGGCAGGGTGTGTGTGGTGACTGATGTCGATGATTACGAGAAGATCATCGATGAACTCAAAGAAAACTCAGGAGAGATAAGCAAGAAGACAAGATTCCAGATGTCCATCAAGGCATTTGAAAGAGTCGAATATTATAACAGAGCGATAAAAGAATTCATGCAGAGGGTGAGATGAATGCCGGACATAAAGAAGATCTATTCCAATAGGAACATAGACGATTTCAATGATATGCTATTCATAAATGGCGTGGAATATGAGAAAGTGTCAGATCTCCGTTATGGAGACAATCCTAATCAGCCTGCCGCATTCTACAGACCAAAGGGCGGCGGTTGCTTCTTTGGCGAGATGGAAGAATTGAAGACAGGAAAGAACGGCATGTCTTTTACAAATATAGCAGACATCCATCACGCGATAAATATCCTTAAATTCTTTGATGATCCTGCCTGCGCTGTGATGAAACATCTGAATCCTAGCGGCGTCTCTATAGATGATGATCTGAAGACAGCTTATATCAACGCAAGAGATTCAGATGCGCGCTCTGCGTTCGGTTCAGTCGTGGTGTTCAACAGGGATGTGGATATTAAGACTGCTGAAGAGATAAACACCACTTTTGTGGAGGTCGTTGTCGCGCCTGATTTCTCTTTGGATGTGCTTTCTGAATTTGAAAAGAAGAAGAATCTCCGCGTGGTCAAGCTTGATTTCGTCGGAAAGATACCAAGGTTCGCAGGCGATGACACTTCCGGATATGTTGAGATGAAGAAGATAGGCAATGGATGCATCGCGCTTCAGATGCCCTACCTTTGCTCGATGAAGACAAAAGATGATCTGATACTGCCAGAGGCAAAAGACAAGGATGGAAATACTATTCGGATCGGACGTATACCGACTTCACAGGAATATGTAGATCTCCTGTTCGCATGGTATGTCAATATCGGCGTGCGGAGCAATGGCATCGTCTTTGTGAAAGATAAAAAGACTATAGCGGTCGGGACCGGCGAACAGGAACGAGTCGGCGCTATCGAGCGAGCGATCGCGAAAGCGAATGCAAAACACCCTGCCATGCTTAAAGGATCGATCGTCGCGAGCGATGGATTCTTCCCATTTAGGGATTCCATCGACACTTTAGCAAAAGAAGGTGTGACCGCTGTGATACAACCAGGTGGCTCGTTACGTGACGCAGAAGTGATAGAAGCATGCAATGAACATGGGATAGCGATGGTATTCACAGGAGAGAGATGTTTTGGACATTTCTAGCCAAGCATGGCCTTGAAATCTTTGATGACTTTCTCTTTTAAGCTATTGACATGGTCATCACTGCGCAAGTATCCAAGTGCGGCATGACTTTCAAATGCCATCCTGAATGCGGCATAATACGTCGCACGAAATTCATCTACTGATGAATACTCAGATAAAGTCGCTTCGTTCTCACATGGTCTTGCTATCAGATGCAATGCAGGAGAGAGGACTTTTGCGATGTTCTCTTGCCATTCATCCCTTAGATGTTTTCGTATCCATCTCTTCTGTGGATCTGATTCGTTCGCAGAATCGATGCTGCATTCACGATGGAGCAGCTCATGGAGCGCGACTTCAATCATCTTCTCAGGTACCATCTGACGAAGCACTACCCTATCAAGCAGCGGATCATAGAATCCAAGCGGAGTCTTAGGTACTACATCGCCGAAGATATCTTCATCGAGCCGCCATCCTTTAAATGTTGGTTCCATACAGATCTCCCGATTCTTGTATTCCGAAAGAGTAAGTCTTTGCTTAAGATCAAGCGGGATGATACGCATGTATACTGCTGAGAGATACGCATCAAGATAATCAATTGACGCTTTTTGGAAGCCTTCATTTTCAAGGATCATAAAATCTACATCAAGATCCTTTGAGAAGAAACCGGCATAATGGCATGAGACATCCCATTTGACTTCCTGGAAATCATGGGCACGCCGTTTCTTTGGTCCTAGCATATGATAGAACAACTCTTCTTCTACATCAGAAGGAAGATCTGTGATAACTGGGTCGCTTCTGTGACTGTTATATATCTGCCTTAACCGATCTCTAAGTTCAGGTCGGATGTCATCTATAGCCATGCCGATGGAATTAGATGGAGGTTTATAAGCTTTTCTGTCCTTAAAAAGTGGTGAACGAGTCACTTTTTGGTACTAAAGCATATAAATGCCAGCATAATTTAGATATTTTGGGTGATTTTTGATGAGACTGACTAAGATAATACTTGCATGCGCTATGCTGCTTCCATCATATGCAGAAGCGAAGAACAAAGGAGGACAGACAGAGCACTTTGAACAGCAGAGATGCGGAATCCACTATTTCTCGAAGTATCCTGCCCTGACACATGCATGGGGAAAAGTGACTGGAAAGACCAGGCATTATATCTCTCATAGTGGCAGGATAGATGAAGTGACTGTGAAAGCAGGCGACTGTGGTGATGATTCAGAAGGCGAGAAAAGAGAATGCAAATTATTTACGCTTGTGAAGAATATATACACCGCACGGTCACAGAAAGCTGATAAATACATGTGCTCTGAGCTAAAACTCAAAGATATCGATGGCGACGGAGATGTGGACTATTTTGACCGGAGTGCGCTGGCCACAGCGCTTGCCCAGGCGGTGGATGTGAATGGAGACGGACTTATCAATGCCCTGGATATTGATGCGGTCGAGGAGGTTATGCACCTCATCAAGCTTTATACGCTGATCCTTGAAAAGAAACCGGATGAAAGCGTTAACCTTTACGATATCGTGCTTGAGATCGACGGCAAGTCCATGTACTTGAGAAAGCATGAGGACGGAACCTGGCTGGTGAACGATGGCCAGCATGATTACATCAGCGACACCGAAGGCATTGTCAAGGTTGCCAGCGTCACGTATCAGATCACTGAAAATCTGGAGCCGGCGGAAGGGGAGCCGGAAGTGATTCTTAAGAAACTCTTTTCAACCAGTGTGCGCGTTGCCGACGGTATTCTGGAGCTGGATGGAATTGCTTATGAGGTGATCAATAATCAGGACGGGACCTACACCTTTTACGACGAAGTGGGCGATCGAACGTTTACCAGCCAGAAAGGTCTGAATATCGTTTTGATGGATGACAAGCCTTTCGATGTGGTGGTGGATGAGTTCACCGAGCGTGTGACACTGCGCAGCCGCGATCTGGATCAGTTTGCATCCGT
>PCVE01000041.1 GCA_002762705.1 Candidatus Woesearchaeota archaeon CG11_big_fil_rev_8_21_14_0_20_43_8
TGTAAGTCCCTTCCAGAACAAGATCAGTGAAATCACCGACCAGGCATGGATTGTTACCCTGGCAGTTGACATCGTTCCCAGTGTAATCTTTTGCCTTTTTTAGATCATCACTGAATATGACAATCCCATCTTTGTTTTCGACATCGAATGTGCCTGTTAGAGATGAAGTATATACAACGACTTGTTTGTTTGACAAAGGATGATAACCCATCTGTGACGTAGCCGCTAAGTCCGCATAAATGGATGGGATGAAGAGTAACATGACTAATACGGCCAAAAAAACATTCAATTTCCATTTTTTTATGTTATCTTTCATTTTGATCATCTATCTGTGGTTTATCTTTATCCTTTATTCCAGGTGAATTTTTTATTGAGTCCGTAATTGAATATGAACATGACGAAGATCGCGATGAAATTCCATACGATCAAATGCCCGATACCAAGGGATGTCGTCAACGCCCAGAGTATCAATATAGTCCCAATGATGGTCGTAGTGCTTATCAACTGGAAAGATATGAATTTCCGAAATACTCCTTTGTCAGTCAATCTTTCATTGAATGTAAGTATGTGGTTTCCGACAAAATTGCTTATGATCGCAGTCTCAGTGGCCAATACTGAACTTATCAGGTAATGGATCCCAGCATAGAATGTGAGGACATATAATACTCCAGTATTTATCAATGTCCCAAGAGCACCAACTGTGCCAAAAAGCAAGAATCCTCTGGATTCATTCAGCTTCTGCCATGCGTAATCTCTTATCGCCGCAAGACTTGTTTTCATTTTTCCAGCCTCATCGGAGCCGCATATTGTCGTCTTATGTGTGTATGTACCTTCGGAGTGCCGATGCGTAGTCTCAGTACACTAAGTCCAAGCTCTATCATATCTGACATCTGGATCTTGCTTTTGCCGGCGTTTCGTTCTGCGAAATGGATGGGTATCTCAGTTATCTTAAATCCAAAACGATTGGTGGCATGAAGAAGTGATATCTGAAATGCATAACCCTTGACATTCAGAAGATCTAAGTCGACTTTGTCGAAGACGCTTGTGTGTATGGCTCTAAATCCACCAGTGCAATCCTGTATCTTCTTGATCCCGAGAATCATGCGCGTGTATAGATTAGCAGACTTGCTGATCAATACTCTATGGAATCCCCAGTTTTTTGGTATCGATCCACCCTTCACATAACGTGATCCAATCGCGAAGTCCGCACCATCTTTTATCGCTCTGAGCAATCGTGGGATATCTGCGGGATCGTGCGAGAGGTCTGCATCCATCTCGAGGATCACATCAGGGTCAAGTGTCTCCATTGAATATTTCATCCCCGCGATATAAGCTGCACCGAGTCCTTCTTTTTCAGCCCTGGAAAGAAGATGGATATCCTTGTCATTCTTCATGCATTCTCTGACAATGTCGGCAGTCCCGTCTGGTGATGAATCATCGACTACTAATGTCATGAGTTTGATGTCTTTTAGCTCTTCTTCATCCCTGTTCTGCGCTATCCTGTCTAACACAAGTTTGATATTATTGGCCTCATTGAATGTAGGCACAACCACACATGCTGATCTTATCGGTCTCTTTTTTTTGCTTTCTTTGTCGCGGTCCATTTTTTTCACCTTATTCGCTTCTTTTAGTACACTTAATATTTGCATTGTCTTATCTTTCGTGCGAAATGACATGATCTATTGGATTATCATACCTTTGAGACAAAAAAAAGATACAGATGGATCAGGTGCCAATCATTGTCTCTTTTTTCGCTTCTTTGACCCTTACATGTTTTGTCTGCATCTTGCTTATGATCTGAGACATAAGGGCATCTGCTGGCAGTATCTTCTGATCCAACGGCACACAGAAATCACCAGATACTCTAGTCCTGTCTGCGGATATCGCTACGCCTGCTTCAGCTAACAATTCTATGTCGTTATAATTGTCTCCGATAGCAAGGACATCTGATCTTTTGAGACCAAGAAATGTGGTCAGTCTTTTCAATCCAACACCTTTGGTCTGATCCCAATTTATGCCGATATCATATGCTTCACCATTCCAGATAGAGTATAGGGGCGTGTGCTTTGCCATGATAAACTCCACATCATCGACACGGTCTGTCGCATGAATAGTTATGATGAATTCCTTTGGTTCAAATCCTTTTATCTTTGGATCGGATATCATCTGCAATTCCTTGTGGACATCGTTTAGCTTGTCAAAGCTATTGATGTGCTGATGTATCTGTCCTCTGAACCAGGTCGCGCTCCCATTCTCATATGTTATGCTGACATATTCAAGTATCTCGCGAAACATCTCCTGGAGCATCGTGAGGCTTCTGCCGCTGCTTATGTTTATCATGAATCCTAGATCATGGAGCTGTCTGATCTGGTCTATCTGTTTTCTAAGTATTTTCTTAGTCTCAAGTGTGGTGATATTGCCTGATTGCCTGATCTTTGTGCCTCGTGGGACAAGAACTCCATCGACATCGAATACGATGAGCTTGATATGAGCAAGTTCAGTCTCATCGAGCATCGAGATATCTTTGTCACAAATTGGTATATCGTGAGATTTGATCCATGAGCGTTCAGCTATCCTGAGTCGTTCTTTGGTTCCAGTATCAAACCATTGGCCGTTGAAACGATACCCAGATAATCTCCCCATCTCTGCAAGTTTTCCAAATAGGTCTGTCTCGATCATCGATCTTTTTGCATCTGGAAGAAAATCGATGGCTGCGGGTTCTAATATATATAAGCCTGCATTTATCAGGTTGCTTGGCGCTTCTTCTTTTTTTGGTTTCTCTACAAAATATATTATCTTCTCATTGTCCATCGCGACAACACCATATTGGCTTGGGTCTTCGACTTCAGTGAGTGCGATAGTAGCAAGTGCGCCCGTCTTCTTATGTAGCTCATGCATCTTTCCTATGTCGATCTCCTTTAGTTCATCAGCATTGCACATGAGGAAAGTGCTGTCAAACCAAGGTCTTGCCATCCTAAGGGCACCTCCAGTCCCGAGTGGCTCTATCTCATCAATATAAGTTATTTTGACGCCAAAGGCTTTTCCATCACCAAAATATCTTTTGATCTGTTCAGGCAAATGATGGACACTTATGGCGATATCTTTTATCCCGTTATTTCTGCACATATCTATTGTGTATTCCAGTATCGGCTTATTTTGCACTTTGAGCATCGGTTTTGGCGTCTTGTTTGTCAGTTCTTTTAGCCTTGTGCCAAATCCGCCTGCACTTATAAGAGCCTTTTTTATTCCTACATTATTTCCGTTATTTTTCATCATTTCAATCACATCCATCATTTCTAAATGTCCTGCAGACCCATCGAACTCGGTATCTTCACTGCCCCTTCACGCGAGAAGACAGCTATCATGCTCCTTTTCTCGATGATTCGACCATTTGTTTTCTGTAATCTACATGATATCTCCCAGATTCCGGGTTTTGGCACTGATGCTGTTATCATCTCATTATCCTGAAATTCTTGGAAAGATATCTTGTTTGTCCCTTTTGCTTCCCAGATAAGATTTGATTCTTGCACACGTCGCTTTCTCTCCCATTCTGCGATGAAGCTCAGTCCTTCGCCATTGAGCAATCTTATGTCTGTGGATTTTTTTTTATTTCGCCGATCAATAAGTGTATATCCATGTCTGTCTTTGCTATTGCAATCCACCAGATAGAGGTGCCCTTTCTGTAGATCAACTGTGAGCTGTCCTTTTTTTGTGATATGATTTTTCACAGTTTTTTTATTGTCCCGTTGTATGATATTCCATTCCACTGGTCCGCCCATATCTTCGCAGGTGAAATGATATCTGTTCTTGATGAAATCAGTCTTGATCTGGATCTTTTGGTTCTCTTGCTTATCCAAATGTCTTTCATTGGCATCATTGTCCGCATTTCCCGTCAAAATACCTTTCCAATAATCCAGATAAATCTTCATGTCCATTTTTTCACCACCATTTCAATTTTCACAGTACACCTGGATATTTGTTAAAACCTTTTGGAGGTTATTTGTGAAAAACAAAAAAAAACAGATGATATATGTGTGGATTCGTAAATGAATGCAATTGCGACCATATTCAGGACATCCGGTGAATTTTTTGTTTTTGAGCAAAACATAAGACCGAAATTAATTAAATGAAGATTATTGTCAATATGATAACAAATTGGATGGTGAAAAAGTGTTAGATGAAATAATAATTAGTCGGATATTAAGTCGTAGAAAATTTGTGCAAGCTTCAGTATCTGTAGTCGCATTAACTGCTATTTTAGAGTGTGGAGATAAATCTAATCCCTATCGTGGAAATGATATGGAGAAATGCAAAGATGCACATATCGATACAGCGAATATGTCTGGTCTGACAGAACAACTCGCACATGAGATCGATATGACTGTGTCCAAAGAATCCGGATATAAAGGAGGTTGGTCAATCAAGATACTGGAATTGTGCGCACCAAATAAAAGCCATCTTGTGACTGGGGAAAATGAACCTTGCCTTGAGAGCAAAGACCAAAAACAGTTGCTGACGACTTCTATAGATATATCTTGCAATGAGCCTCAAATTATATGGAAGAGAGATGATGCGATGACTACGATGGTCGATAATCAAGGCCATGTCAATTATATGGGACTTTACTTCGACGACAAGCCTGATTTGATGATAAATAATGTGGCTGGTGATGGCGGCAAAAGACAGCAATATGTTCGAACTATTTCTGATCTTGGCATGGATCTCGATGGGATTTTTGATTGTGTTAATTGCACATCAGATCAGATGCAGAAGTGGCTTCGCGGCGAAAGCGACCCATTCAGCATCACGACGATACATAAGGTAAACACGGATGCTTTTGGAAATATGATATATGACGTCGGACTTTTCAGGGTGGATTTGGATGACGTGCGGACGCGTGTCCTCACAGCGCAACTTAATTTCGCCACTGGACTGCTGAAAAGGATTGATAGTCGATCAAAACTTGGCGGATTTTATTCAAAAATATTCGCCTGGATTCCTGGTACGGATGGTTTTGAAATAAAGAAATACGGTGTAGACACAGAGACGCAGAATGAATCACACCAATATATGCCAGAGCTTCTTGCCGAGAGTGGTCCGTATAAATGATGGTTTTATCTATTTTTTATTTTATGATCTATTATTTATGTGGCATTCATAATATACCTGATTCAACTATATTATCTGTGCATGTATGGACTAAAGCTTTTTATTCGCATCTTTTTTTATTATTTAATGAGTCTGTATTGAAAATGATTAAGATGATAGTAGTGGATCGGTCACGTCTTTTTGATGTGCTAGAAACGTGTTCCGTCGATCTTAAGGAACCAATTTATAGATCTCTTTATGGAAAAAGTCTTGACACTTATGTTCAGACTGGATTCATGTATCCGCAATGTGGTGCGCTAGAAGCCGGCACTGGGGTTTTCTTCTCTTTGGATAGCCGATATGTGAAGGACATGAACCTAAGTTGCATCGTAATCGCTGATCTTGCTGATTTCCGGCTTGACAACAGTGTGATAGATACTAGAAATACAAGTTACCTGCCTGAATTTCGCCAAAGGACAATCGAACGGAAAAGTTTTTCCCATTCAGGGTATGACATCTGGGATGAAGTTTGCAGACTCGACACATTGGTCGAACAGCATGGCGGATATATCATCTATACCCATAGAAAATCAATACACCGCGACCAGCTCAAGTATGAAGTGTGGATAGATTGATCTGATTATAATCTTGCATTTCCACTAGTCTATTGATTGGTGGCGATTTAGTGGAAATGCAAGGGTCCGAGAAAACGACCCGGAGCAAAGCTAAATAGCTATCGGTTGTGACCAGTGGTGGTGTCGTTTTCGATTGACAATCTGTCTTTCTTAGAAAGCATACGCCATCATTTGTGAAGGTCGGTGGAATGAAAGCATTTAGGTCTTCACACCATAGTCGAAAGTAAAATACTGAATGTTCTCGGAGATCTTTTTTGCATCTGCTGCAGCATATTGGATCGCATGCAGTATGTATGGGTCCTTGAACATCGCTTCTTTGTCAGCCTTGATCTTGTCTACAGACCTAAGGACAGCATCAAAATATTGGTCTGCATATTTTTTATATCTCCCTAGCTGCTTCTTTGTCCCGATCATATAGTTCTGCGCATGCTGCGCCACGCAGTGCCTGAATCCTTCATCGCTTCTTGGATGTTCATATCCTGGATATCCGACCATACCGCCGACTGCTGTATCGATCGCGAAATTCCACATCTTCTCGAATGGGACCATCTCAGGCACCCAGGTGGATGAGTCGCCGACTTTCTGTCCCAGGCCATTGTACAGGGCTTCGCTTTCTGGTTTCTTGTAATCGATCTTCTCGATGTCGATATCGACATGGATGCTTATGCCGCCATCGAATCTCCCACAGCCCGCAGTCCACCATAATCCCGTTAGGAATTCTGCCAATCTGAAGATATTTCTTGTGTCTACCAGGTACCCTTCCAGTGCCTGGCCTGTGATGGTGAGATATTTTCCGGCTTTCTCTGTGATCTTATGTAACAATTCGCGGTTATATTGCCCGAAATCGTCGATATCTGTCTCAAGCTTCCTTCCTATGCAGTAAAATTCGATCTCTTTATCCTTGATATACTGTTCTAAGGTCTTCATCAATACCACCCTAAACTAGAATGCTTTTAGGAATATTTATAATTATGGTATATATTGATCAGATAAATCGCTATCGATGCAAATTTGAATCCGGGCACACTAATCGCTTAGCGATCCAGCTCTTCCTGATAGATCGAACAGACCTTTGCTGCGATCTTCTTTGGTATGGTATCAGATGTATGCAATGTCATAAATTCATTGTGGAGCTCATCTTCTCGTTCCATGGCTTCTTTTAAGAATTTGCGTTTGAATTGTGAGATGAGATAGCCTTTCGCGCCTCTTTTATATGCGAGATAAAATGCATATAGCATCTCATCTCTTCCAAGACCTGAATAATCATATGGTTTCATATTGTTGTTGTCTTCATTGAAGATTGAAAAATAGCTTTTGTTCTCCTTTGTGAACATGTCTTTTCTGATGTTGATGCTTTTTGGGTCAATGCCAAGTGCTCTTATCATGACGTATATCCTTGCGCATTTTGAACATGAATGGCACCATCGAGAGTTCTTTGCGGTGTTTGAGTCTGCGAAACAGGACATCTGGTATTTCGCATAGGCAGGATAACGCTGATGCAAAATTTTTATGATCGCAAGTTCATGCAATGGTTCGACTAAAGACATGGCGGAGACCTGCTTTGTGAGTATATGGAGCATCTTGCTCAGTTCAAATGTCCATGGCTTTGACTGATCATATACGGGATTCATGCGAAATCCTTCTTCAGTCAGATAGTGTTCAGAACAACTGGCCTCATTTCCGAAAACAATGTGCTTTGCATGAAAATAATGGGTGAAAGGAAGCATAAGGAGGGCATATTCAGTCAATTGCGTCGCCCAGCCGATGTCTGGCTTGCAGAGATTGAAATATTCCGGATATCTGGTCACTCCCAGCATATTCTCGATTCTGTATACTTCTTTTCCGAACTCTTTTGATAATTCATCTACAAGATCATTCTTATGCTTGATCTCATACATATTCTGGATCTCTTGTTTGGTCTCATCCATATATTTGATATCTGGCTCTTGGACATACACTAAAACAGGATCAAGTCCGATCTCTTCAGAGACCGCAAAATTAAGGAGACTTTCCTTTCCAAATGTAAATAGGATGACTGATCGGTCTTTATTTCTTGGATTGTAATTTGGAAGTTTTACCCTATGCGAATCGAATTTATAGTTCATGTTGATAAATGATCTTAACGATGGCAGATTGGGATTTCCAGCTGAGTCATTGCTAAAAGGGATGTAATTCAGTACAGGATTTAAGAGCAATGATTTCAAAACGGGTGAATTCATCTCATATCTGATATTCTCCTTGTCCATAAGTAAAGGCAATGTCTGTGTTGCAAGAAAGATAAAGTTTTCAATAGTCTCTTTTTTTATTGGGCTTGGAAATCGGTCCCAGACTTCTTGGGGATAGGTTATATTGAAGAATTCTTTATTGACTTTCACTCGAAATCCATTCTTATTAATCTTATATGCTATATGTATATCTTCAATCATTGGATTTTCAATGATTGATAAGTTTAAAAAGATTCACTTTTCTCTGTCGTGTCATTGTCAATATGCAATCCTGATAGCAAAGTGCGAAACGCACCTCCGAAGCTACTCTCGTAAGCAAAGCTTACGGAGCATTGTGACTTTGTCACAATACAGCGGAAATCGAAAACCAAAGGTTTTCGAGTTGATAAGCTTCGCTTATCAAAAATGTAGATGGGGTTGGGAAGAATCGCATAATATCTTGTTCGAATCTCTTCAACAATTGAAACAATCCCAAGTGCGCTTGAGCCGAAGGCGAAACGCACCTCCGAAGCTACAGCGGAAAATGTAGATGGGGTTGGGAGGACTTTCGGTGAACTGTGAGTTGCCAGCTATGAGCTGTGATTTTTATCCACAGCCCATGGCTCACGGCCCAAAGCTCATTTCGAACCCCCGATCACACGGCCCCCAGCCGCATATCATAGCCAAACTAGACCACAACCCCATAAATAAAAGGCATCATTCTGTTTTCGGCTGGGCTTTATCCCCAGTCGCACATTGTACCGCAGGTACAATGCACCGCAACCGCAGGTTGCGCGAGTATCATAGCCAAACTAGACCACAACCCCGTGGTTATTAGAAGAAATATGTCTGATTTATAATAGTTTCTCAAGAAAAGCGCCCATTACAATAGTCCCTGAACCATCCGCCCAAGCAGGGCCAAAATGGGCTATACGTAAGAATCCAAGTGCCTCATAAAGATACTGGGATGGACTGACATCCCAGCAGTTGACAAAGGCAGCGATGCTTCCCTGTTCTTTAGCTGACTCCAGCCTTTTTTTCACAAGGGCTTTTCCGATTCCATGCCGCCTGTATTCTGGGTGTACACACATCATAGCCAACTGGACATCTTTTTCCTTTATCTTATATCTCTTATCATTGAACTCATTTGGAAATTGTTCATAAAAGACTTTGCAGTCGGGGCCATCTCCTCTTGAATAAGCGTAGAGGTCGCCTTTTATCTCTCGTTCGATAGTATAAAAATCTGATGTGATGTAATCATTTGTCCTTTTTACATAGAATCTAATCATTGGATCTGAATCTGGAAAAGTATGTGTACCAAATCCGATCACATTTCTTTTGATTGTAGATACAAATGTGGTCTCAGTTGTATAGAATCTTCGAAGGTAATCTTCATTTTGTCTATAATAACTATCTGACCTGTTGAAACACAATTGTTCTATAGATAAGACCTCATCAATGTCATCTGGCTCAAAAGGACGGATTATCATATGCAAGGGATTCTTGGCGGATTTATAAGACTTGCTTAAGAAACAACCGTGTCGAAAGAGATTCTAAGCCATGTATTTAAGAGGTATTACTTTTTCTTCTTCCTGCTAGATTTCTTCTGTTCGACCACGATCTTAGTGTCATCAGATACCTTCACTTCCTTGATCCTTTCATACAGGCTGTCTTTCTTCTTCTTGAGTATCTCATATAATGTCAGGAGAGTGATGAAAGCGCCTGCGATCGCCGAGATGATCACTATGTTATCTTTTATCTTGGCAAGAAGCGGCCTTTTCTTCGCGTTCTCTATCTTGTTCTTCTGGTCTTTATATTCGGTCGTTGCCTGGATCATGTTTATCTTAGCCTGGTCGACATTTCCGCTGGCGACAGCGGCCTGCGCAGCCATGATCATCTTTTTTAGGTCTGTAAGTGTGATCTCGCTGACATCATAGTCTTCTTTTATAGATATATATCTTTCATCCAGCGCATTGTATTCTTCAGTGAGATTAGCAAGTTGTTTATCATATGAATCAAGAAGATCCTGCTTCGCTTTTTCATCAGCAAGTCGCTTCTTCTCTGCGTCATCTTTCTGCTTCTCAAGATCGATCTCTGCCTGAGGCACGGTTATGTTGATACTGTCATAGAATAATTCATCTCCGATGCGCATAGTCAGGAGTATCGTACCGGTATCTGCGAACCTGCCATTCACAATGAGTTTTCCAGTCGCATTGACTGCAAGGCTCTTCAATGGCACGGCATTATATGTCGCGAACCCTCGTCCGATGACGATAGGGATAAGATTCTTCAGTTCGACGTTGCCTGTGTTCTTCACAGAAATCGTGACAAGAACATCGCCTTTTTCGGCTGCTTTTGGAGTTATACTGACAACTTCAAAGCTTTCGACAGGGACAAAAACTTGCTCTGTGATGTTCTTTGTCAGATTTTCCACAATAGAAACTGGTTCTTCTATGACAGGCACAGTCTCATTCATGATTGGCAGTACAGATGAATTCTCAATCACAGAACTGTTCTCGAGAGTAGAATTATCAGCAAGCGAAGATAAAGATCCGATGACAACAATTACCCACAACACATTCAAAGCGAATATCTGGTGCTTATTCATATTACCTAATCCTGTCGCAACTTAGATATAAAGATTGCTTTTTTTAAGTCATTTAGCGGTGAATACATCAAAGACCGGCCGGGATATATGGTATTGTCTGCTTGAACTTGTTTTTTTCATGCATGTGGATGACGAACTCGACATCATCGCAAGAGAACCCCCTTTTGCTTATCGTATCATGATCTTCACGAAGATCAAGATGGCATCTTAGTATCTGGTCTACGATTGGCAGACCTATGTTTACTATGCGTGTTCTCATGATCTGATCGGTCTTTCCAAGCCAGGTATCGATGGTCGGCATGCGGTCCTGGATATATTCTGGCGCACCGAGATACCCAGCAAAATGCCTAACTTGCGTCTTGAAAAGTACACGCAAGGGCTGGATGCTCGCATCAAGCGCATAGATCGGGAACTCTCCAAGTTCATATTCTGTGCGGTTCAAAGTACCAAAGACCATGGCATCGAGCTTATGTGAATAATCTAGGATAACTGCGCGCTGAACCCTTGAGACCATGTTCGTCATCTGTATAGTATTTCCTTTTTTCTGCCAGGCATCAAGCATAGGGCGGATGTCATCAATGTAACGATTGGAAAGCCCGATATCATCGCAGATCCTGTTGTATTCATCTGAGCTCCTGTCATGTTCATGATGCGGCAGATGCACAGCCAGTACATTATTCACACCGACTATCTCTCTTGCAAGATATAACGATGTAGTTGAATCAAGCCCAGTCGATGCACCAATGACTAGTTTCTCTATCCCTGCAAGTGAAAGATATCTGCGGGTGTTGCCGACACATGTAGAAAGGAAATTCTTTTCATCAAATCTAAGCAATTTCGGTATCATCTGATCACCTTCTTTATCAGCCACTTTATGTTCCGAAGTTGAATGGCATGATATATGTTACCATGAAGAACATATTCTTCGATTCCTCCCGTGTGTGACCTGAAATCTTTTCCATATCCATGCATCACCTGGAGCCTAAGATCTTGGAACATATCAACAAGCATTTGGTCATGCGTCGCGATTTTTACATTGAGATCGTTTTCTAGGCAATATCCAACGCACTTGATGAAATTCTCACTGATATCATGGCATTGGCCTTTCGCATTGAACGCGCCTTTTACTATGCGTATATTCGGCTCTGCATTTTTAATGTTCTTGAGATCATCAATGGTCCTTTGGAGATAAGCCTGAAGACAGATCACAGAATCTGGACATTCAACTTTCACTCTTAAGTATGTCTCTATGGTCTCATCTACTATGCTTTCATTTTGCATGTCAAATTCAAGCCTGATACTATATGTCTTAGACCGTTCTACTATTTCATCAAGACCATCTATCGGACAGCGCAAGGCTATCGCACTCTTTAGTCCAAGCTTATTCATTGTTAAAAGACATGTTAGATAATCTTTTTTCATTGGATAGATTATATAATCGCCCGCTGTATCTAGCTTCTTAAGATTTCTAGAAATCACCATTTTTGATCCTCACATATAATCCTGCGACTTCAGATTCAAGTTGTGAAACTGATCCTTCATTGTTGATGACATGATCTGGATTACCGTTATTCCCCTGCAACTGTTTCTCGATTACATAGAGGGCCTGCTCATCTGTCAAAATAAAATCGTCACGTCTTTTCGCCCTATCCATAAGAAATTCAGCCTGTCTCTTGGTGGGCATCTGGATCTCAATTACCTTTTTGCAGTATCTATTCCACTCTCTTTTGTATAATTGTGCTGCTTCAAATATCGTGATTTCATTATGTTCTTTTTCAAGTATCGGGATGATGCGTGGTTCAAGATATGAATCTGCGATTTCCCAGAAAGTCTCGATCAAATCCATCTTTTCCAACATGGTTTTCTTTAGTTCTGTTCGGTCAATCTTCCCAAGAGTGTCAAGTATCGAATCACCAAATAAACACAGGATTTCCTCTTTGAGGTCAACATATGCACCCTTTAGATAGTCATCAGTCCGTATCAGTGTGGCACCGTGCATCTTAAACATCTCCGCGACAAGACTTTTTCCAGTGCAGATACCTCCAGTGAGTCCGTATAGCATAAACATAGTGTGTTCTCAACACTAATAAACCTTTCGTTTTTAAGGCCGTTAATTATTTAATTTGACAGAGATCACATCCACCTATGAGAATTGGAGTGACATCAGAAAGCAAGATAAAGCTTGACGCAGTCAGGACTGTATTTCCTGGTGACACAATTCTTGGTTATAAGACAAATTCCAAAGTCGGCGAGCAACCAGTAGGGCATGATACAATAAATGGCGCCTTGAATCGCGCGCTTGATCTTGAATCAAAGACAAAAGACCCTCACCTGAGCCTTTCAGGAATACCTAGACAAAAATACATCGAAGCATCATTAGATCTTCTCTGGAGATCATTCAGTGACAACCCTGGAATCTCAGAATAAGAGTTCATTGCAACGCATCAAATGCGCTCAATCTCTTGTCGAATTCATCCATGAGATGCATCGGCACTAGTGATGTGCATATACGCAGACCATCTGGGTGCCCTCCGCCGAATATCCCTAGTGGGACAGCAGTGAGACCGCACCTGAACATGTCCGCAAGAAGCAGGCTTCCATCTGAATATCCTGAATGATTCACAGTGAAATAGAAACCATCACCGACAGGTCCATAGCTGTCTTCTTTATACAATATATCGAACCCATGCTTTCTGAATATCCTCTTCATCTCTCTCGCGCTTTCAGAATATGGTCTCAGATGATCTCCTATGCTGAATGTTCCTGAACTGGAAAAATCAAGCAACGATGCGAAAGCCATCTGGGCGGATCTTGGCGCGCTCGCGACTATTGAATAGAGTCCTCCTTGGATAAATG
This sequence comes from Candidatus Woesearchaeota archaeon CG11_big_fil_rev_8_21_14_0_20_43_8, assembly GCA_002762705.1. Lineage (GTDB taxonomy): Archaea > Nanobdellota > Nanobdellia > Woesearchaeales > CG08-08-20-14 > CG08-08-20-14. The sequence goes on from PCVE01000041.1 coordinate 13,392, forward strand.
CGTCAAGGAATCTTTCCTGGTTGAACATTTTCCTAAGCGATTGTGACCTATGATCTTTCAGAGCGTCTCCGATCGCGGTGAAACCCACTCTTTCCCCTGCATAACTGAATATCTTCGAAGCAGAGAAAAGCGCGATATAATTATCAGTATACTTCATGATGCTTGGCGCAAGATCAGGATCATCCGGATCTAGGAATCCCGGCCTTCTTGAATCAAAACCGAAATATGCGTTGTCCTCTATGGCTGTGACATTGTGTCTCTCAAGGACTTTGGCTAGCTTCTCAAGCTCGCTTTCAGATCTGACTTCCCATGAAGGATTGCAGGGAGATGACCAAAGAAGGGCTGCTATACTTGTATCCTCTGAAAGTCTTCGATCGATCTCTTCTACAAGCGCATCTCCTGACTTTTCATAAGTATCAACACATTCTACGCCTACTCGCTGTATCTTAGCCTGCAGCTTATTGACAGCGAAACCAGGATCAAGTGTCATTATCTTGTCTCGTCCCTGATAGAGTGAAGCTATGAGGCCTATCGAGACAAAGCATCCATGCATGGCTCCGACAGTGGGTATGATCGATTCAGGATCTATACTTTTGCCGAGGAATGTCCTTATGAATCTGCTTCCTGCCTCTTTTAGTTCAGGCGTCCCTGCAAACGAGCAATATTGCGCGCTGTCGGCATTATTTAGCGCGGCTTTGTGCGCTTCGATGCCCGCATCAGGCGCAAGAAGTCCAGGGATGCCCATATCCATCCTGATATATTTTATCGAAAGAGCATCTTCTATCTTTCCTGCAAGTATGCCCACATTCCTTATCGATATGCCTTCAAGGTTGATTCCTGACTGGTTTATAACTTCGTCTATTTTCTTAGTATCTATCATATCGGGCAGGTTATTGCCGGATCTGATTTAAATCTTTTGGTCAGAAAATGCATCAATCAGAAAGGCACATAATCCAGTTTCAATAGTTCGCTGTTGATGTGTGGATCATATTTATCTATTATAATTTTGCTAAAAAGGGTCAAATAGTCACTTCAATTTAGACAAGTACTTCTCTAAGTCTTTGTAAACTTTTTTCCTGCTGAGAAGACATACCAACATGACATTTGGTTCTATGATCGCATAGACCAGCCTTGTCTCTCTAGATTGTATATCTAGTCTTACTCTGAAAAGTAGAGAATATTGCTTCGCGATGGGAGCGTATCTTGCATGATACAGATGACAAGCGCACGCTGCATTCAGCAGTGTGCCCCGCATATGGATGAAATACCCAAATCAACAAAAGACTTCTCGTAGTGCCATGATAGCCGGAACATTTAAATACCCTGTTTTATTCATCCAAATCTATGCGGCCTCTGGAAAGGGGGTTGTATATATAAAGTAAATATAGGTGAGAAAGATATGTTTGGAAATAGAAGACCACCAATGAGAGCTCCGGTCGAAGTCGGTGAGGAGCTGGATGTAAGGATTGAGGCTGTCGGTGAGAAAGGCGACGGCATCGCAAAGAAGAGCGGGTTCGTCCTGTTCGTTGCGAACACAAAAGTCGGAGACACTGTTAGGATCAGAGTCAACAAGGTCTTTAAGAAAGTCGCATTCGCAGATGTGATCGGCGAAGCGAGCGGACCTATACCAGAATCAAGTCCGGCACCAAGCAGGGGGGATCAGGAAGTATCTGTCCAGCCTGAGCCAGATGAGGAACGAGAAGAGGATTCAGATTCATTCGGCGAAGAATCAGAAGAGACTGACAGCGCTGATGAAGAAGAGTATTCCCAGGACTCAGAGGACGAAGAAGAAGAGAAAAACGAGTGATTCTTTACATTTTTTTGATTTTTTCTTAAGTTTTTTATATATTCTGATACACCCCCAGCCTATGGCGCGGCTTGAATCCTTAGCTGAAGAAGGCATTGTGAAATATTTCTTCCATTCTCCGTCTTCCAGACTGCCGATCCGCGATGTGCTCAATGAGCAGGGGGCGGGTCATAAGAGAGAGCCACATATCGAGGCAGGCGCTGAGAACTATCTCACTGGATGCTATCAGAGGAATGTCCGGAATTTCGCTTTTTCAGACCGGCGATATCTTTTCTGGGTGACTATGTGCAGGAACAGAGGGCTTGAACAGAACGGCAGGCAGTTTGTCGTCGGATATCTCGACAAGAAAGAGGTCCTAGAACGTGGAGATCACCTGGCCGTCAGGGGTGATGTACATCTTTATTCATTCTCAGATGCGATTCTTGTCTCTGATATCTTCGATTGGAAGAGTTTCACTCGTCCTCTTCTGAATTCAGTGCCATTTATTGATAAAAGAAGGACTAAAAAAATCCTGGCCTGCTTCAAAGGGAAGAGAAACATTACGGATAGATGCATAGAAGAGATTATCCGCCTTGACACCGGGATGTATACCTGCGTCGGTCTGTCCTGTGACTATGCTAATAGATGTCCTAGGATTTCTTAAAATGGCCTTTCTTTGATTTTCGGGAAAAACTTAATGTGAAACGGAGTCAATATCCATAAATGGCCCTATCAGCCGTCAGGCTTCTTTGTCGATTCTATAGCACTCTGCTCACATGCTCTGTCTTCTCGATACGGACAATGTTCTCGACAAAGCTCTCTATCTTCGGGTCATGCGAGACAATGATCGTCTGCTGAGCGCCGATCTCCTCGAGCACATCACGTACTCGATCAAGCTGATCAGAACTGAATCCATCTGTCGGTTCATCCAGTATTATTATCTCGTCGGTGCGGATTGTCTTGATAAGATCATTGATCACTTTGTTCAACGCAAGTCTATAAGCCAAAGCGATAGATGTCTTCTCGCCGCCAGACAGATGCGCGACGTCGATGTCATGGCCGTTCTGGAACACAAGCGGAGTGAATTCATCATCGATCGAGACACTGGTCGTGTCATCCTCGACAAGCATATCGAACCAGTTCTGGAACAGGCTCTTGAATTCACGATTGATCTTCACCATGACATGTTTCTCTATGGTGCTCATGAGATTCATGAACTGGTCCTGGAGCCAGATCGACAAGCCTTCATATGTCTTCAGGCGGGAGTACGCTTCCCTCATCTTCCTGACATCTTCTTCTATCTCGATGCAGAAAGCCTCAAGAGAATCATGCTCGCTCTTCAGCCTCTCTCTTCTGAGCTTGATCTCTTCAAGCAGACCTGAAAGATTCTGGAATCCGACTTTCTTTTCTAGATGTTCTTTTTCGATATCACCAAATGCATCTGACTTTGTGATAGATAGATCCCGTTCTTTTTTTATCTCATTGATATTTTCTTCAGCGAATGTCGGGTCATTCTTTGCGTCGCGCAGGCTCTGGCGTTTTTCATCTAGACGCAAAAGGATGTGTTTCCTCTCCTGGAACCTCATATGTAGTTCTCTTATCATGGTGATGGCTTTCTTTTTCTTCTCGATCGAATCAAGCATCTTCATATCAGATAGCGTGTCAAGTTCTTTCTCAGTTAGAAGGACCTCTTCTTTTAGCCTGTCGATCTCTTCATTTGACTGTAGCATCGTGGCTTTACGTCTATAGAACTCATCGAACCATGATTTTATCCGCGCAAGACCGATCTCTTGTTCTGAAAGCGTGTCCAATTTGTTGTGCATGGATTCGATCTCTTCCTTAAGACTGACACGTTTCACCGCAAGCTTGGATATGATGGTATTGTTCTCGAGTATGACATTGTTCTCCTTCTCCAATATCGACCTCTTATGGACACCATCGACAGTCTGCAGACATGTCGGGCATTCCTTCAGATCACTTATCCTGTTGACAAGCTCATCAGCATCCAGCTTATAGACTTCTGCCTTTGTGATAGCGGAATCAAGCGCCTTCATAGCCTCTTCTTTCTCCTTGAGTTTTCCAAGGAAAGTATCTTTCTTCTCAAGATTCTTTTTTATCAGATCGACTTTCTTGATATATTCTGTTTCTTTTTTTAGGTCCTCACTGAATTCTTCTGCCTGCATAGAGAGCTCTTTTATTGATCTCTTCAGGTTCTGCAGCCTCTCAGTGAACGCAGCCCTCTTCTCAGATGATTCTCTGTATTCATCTTGCAATATCTCAAGATCTTTTTCAGCAGATCCGATATCAGGTTCATCCGAAGTGGATTCGATAGATGCTGATCTTTTCTCAAGTGTCAATATCTCTTCGGCATATTGCTTCATCCGTCTCTCAAGTTCGACTCGTTGCCGTAATTTCTCTTCGAGCTTTGTCTTGAGTATCTCTGTCTGTTGTTTTATTGTCCTGAAAACATCTAAGCGTTCTTCAGATTCCAAAATCCCCTTCTTTTTCTCAGAATGGTCCTTCATGACTTTCTTTAGTTCAGTCTCACATCTCTCAAGATCATCTTTTGTGCGGCCAAGCAATAGACGCCGCTGCTTCATCATCTCTTCTTTCTCAGAAAGGCCGATAGTCCTACCTTTCTCAAGGCGTGTCCTGTCTTTTAGCGTCTTGACATATTCGGCCGCGTTCTCTTTTAGCCGTTTGTATTTATCGATCCTAAAGACCCGCCGCAAAGTGTCGAGCCGCATCTGCGGGTCAGAGAACAATATGTGCTTCATCTCTTCTTGTGGAGTATAGACTGTGAATCGGTATACAAGATCTTCTCCTCGTCCGATAAGGCTCTTAGGATATCCGATCAAGTCATATATCTTCGAACGCATCTCGACTGGCGTGTAATCATGGCGCTTGCCATCGATCTCTATATATCCAGCTTCCTGACGGATGCCTTTGCTATGTCTTTTTAGGTTCCGTCCTATAAGCACTTCATTTCCACCGACGATGATCGATAGTTCGACAGAGCCATCATTTTTTCCTTTCCTGAGAAGTGATTGTGCAGGTAAAGAACCCTTCTTTATGCCGAAAAGACCGAATTCTATGGCATGCAGGATAGATGATTTCCCGGCCCCTATATCGCCAGATAGCAGAAGAGTCCCTTTTGGGAATGTGACTTCTTCTTCCCGATAGCTTCTGATATTCTGGAGCTTTATGGATTTGATCAGCATAAGTATATGGTTTGCGACGTGGATATAAAAAGTTTAAGAAACAGCTAAAAAAAGCACCCTACATATCACAGCATCATCCAGTATGCTTCAAAGATACAAAGCCAATCTCAAAAAGAGCAATCAATCAGCCTTGTTCAATGCGAGCAGTTCGATGTCTGTCTTCAATTCAAGAAGATCATAATATGTCCTCTTCTTGTCATCGCCATCAGGCAGTACCTCATACGCAGGCTGGAGCAAAGAATAGAGTTTCTTCGATGCCACCACGTCCTTCTCTTTGATAGCTTCTTTGGCTTCAGAAAGCAATGACAAGACTTTCTGGAATGATGGGTCTTTCTCGTTATCAAATGTGATAGCGCCAGCACCGCCTTTGTCGAGCCGGTCAAGTTCTTCAGAAAGATACAGATGGAACGCGTCATCGCTGATCTCTGTCTTCTCGCGGAGCAGCTGTTCACGTATATCGAGCATCTTCTGCTCACGGCGCACCAATTGCTTCTCTTTGTCTTTGAGTCTCGCATCAAGTTCAGAAAGCTCTCTCTCTTTCTCTTTGTTCGCCTCTTTCTTGACCATTATGTCCGTGCTAAGCTTCTCGTAGTTTTTCTCGAGATCATCGACTTTTTTCTTAAGCATCTTCTCACGGCGTTCGTATTTAGTGATATCAGTCTTCAACTCCTTCGCTTTTGCGATCTTTCGTCTCTCCTTTTCAAGCCGGTCTAGTTCAGCACTATATTTCTCTTCAAGCGAAGCGATGTGCTTCTCTCGTGAATCCATGCTGTCTTTTAGTTTTCCCATTATGCTCTCTTTCTCTTTCACAGAATTCTGCAATTCGACAAGCCGGGATATCTTCTTGACAACACCTTTCTCTTTGCTATCCAGAAGGCGTACATTCTTCTCGATCTCATGTACGGTCTTGATTATCTCCGCTTCTTTCTTGTTCAGGAGATCGACATTCTGCTGGATTATGCCTTTCTTCACATCGATAGAGTTCATGTTGGTCCGAAGTTCTTTCGTCCGAAGCTCCCATTCATTCCCATATTTTGTGAGCTCCTGTTTATATGCCGGCATTATATTCTCGAACTCTTTCTTATAATCAAGAAGCTCAGCACGCAGAGTGTCAAGCCGTTTCAATTTCTCTTCATATTCCTGCTGGAGCTGTGACAGGTCGCCTGATTTCAATAATATCTCTTTCTCTTTTATCTCAAGACGTTTCTTCGCTTCCATCACTTTGATCTCTTCTGATTTTATATCCTCTTCCTGACGTGAGAGCTCAAGCCTGCTTTTCTGCACATCATCAGTATGTCTCTTGACGAGTAGATCCTTGCCATTGATCCTGTCTTCTTCAAAAGTGAGCCGCTCTGCGATGGATTTTATCTCGACTTTATCAGTCTCTACTTCTTCTATCTTCTCTTTTAGGAAAAATTTCAGTTTCTGCAGCGCTTCTCTCTCTTTTGTCAAGCCTTCGAATTTCTGCATATATTCTGCTTTATATCGATCCAGGTCCTTGCTTTTCTGCTTTGCGTCTCTTTGCAGCCGATCGAGCTCTTTTTCTTTGAATTCTATCTTCTGTCTCTCATCATTCAACTCGAATTCTTTCTTCTCGAATTCTTTTCGTCGGATCTCTACATCTTTTTCCCGTTCTTTAAGGGCAGCTTCTTTCTCTTTTAGGATATGTTTCTCAGTTGATAGATCTTTTTCGCGATCGCCAAGTTCAGTGATCTTATGATTGACTTTCTCGAATTCGTTTTGGAGCTTCTCTTTCTGACGTTCCTGCTCAAGCTTAAAATCCTGTTTCGCCTTGCTTAGCTCAAGTTTCTTCTCTTCTATCTCTTCCTTTTTCTCTCTTTGTCTGTCTTCATGCAGGCTGATCTTCTCCTGGCGTTCGACTAGCTTGAGCGCCTTCTCTTCTGCAGCTTTTTCCTGCTTCTTTAGGGCTGCTGTGGCATGCTCGATCTCTTTTTTCAGTTCTTTTAGCTGACGGATCTCTTTTGTCAGCTTATCTTCTATCTCACGGACCTCTTCAAGACGGTCCAAAGCACTGCCGCCTATCGGGCCGATATCATCGAAATCTGGTTCATCTTTGACCTTCTCTTTGACTTCTTTTAAGAGATTCTCTGCGTTCTTGCTTTCGCCTTCGACAACAGATAATCTTTCCCGTACTTCTTTTTCAAGGTCATCATGTCTTTTCTCATCATGTCCCTCTACTGTCAGATTATCAATATCTTCTTTGATCTTCTCCTCTTCATCCATTGACTCGTCATTCTGATCAGAACCCATAAACCCCAAAAATGCAGAAAGCACATTTTGGAACTCAACACGAGATGATGTCCGGGAAAGGTCATCTGCAAGCCAGTTCTCTTTCAAAACATCGCGTACCCATACTGCGAAGTCATTCTTGACTTCATTCACATGATGGGAGAAATCCATATCATCCATGGTCTTGACAGCTCCAAAAAGTTCATTCAGATTCCTGATCTCACTGCCATTTTTGAGCCGGAAATATTGAGACGGTGATACCGATTCGTTTTTTGTCTTGATACTGACTTTTTGCTCTTCATTGGATATCGCATCGCTGACTATAATCTCTTGTGTGATATCTTCAGGCCTATCATCTACACTTACTGCCACTTCAGGGGTCTGTGTCTCATGCATTTCATGAGTCTCATCAGGATTTGGGATATTCCAGAAATCTTCATCTTCATTGACGTGGATCATCTTGACTTTTATATCAGCAGATAACCGTGGTGTCTCTTTCTTCTTTCCAAGTGAGAGGATGCTGTCTATTATGCCATGTTTTTTCTTTGTCTGAAATTCAGGCGCAGGTGCGCTTGGCATATCAGTCTGTCCAGATTGAACAAAATCTTCAAAGTGAGGCGGTTCTGAGACCTCGTCGTGCTTCTCTTCTTTTGGTTCAGTATCTTCCTTGAGTAGATTATCAAGTTTAGAATTCAATGCTTTTATCTCTTTATCAAGCTCTTCCTTGCTCATCCTCTTTTCCCCCTTTATCAGGAATATCCCAATGTTAAGATTATTATGATATAATATGTATTATACGCCCCAGGCTATTTAAATACTTTTTGGAAAGCTTTTTAAAAGGGAGCCCATTTTTAAATACAGATGGCATTTATACCCAAAAAAAAGAAGAAAGTCAAAAAAGGTCAGGAAGCAGAAGAAGAAGATCAATTGATCCGACGTGTCAAGCTTCCGCGTGGCAGAGAGACATTAGGCCTTCTTGACCAAAGATTAGGTGCATCAAGGGTACGTGTCAGATGTCTTGATGGAAAGACTCGTGTATGCAGGATACCAGGAAGGCTGAAAAGGCGTCTTTGGGTCAGACCAGGTGACATAGTCATAGTCGAACCATGGGAGTTTGGTGGTGACGAGAAAGGCGATGTCATATTCAAGTATAAGCCGATACAGGTCCAATGGCTTGAGACGAACGGTTATCTGAAGAAACTCACAGATATGGACGCTTTCTAAGGTAAGCTTTATATTCTAATTTAATCTAGCATAATCTGGGATGGGAATTAGTCCGATTACTTTTGATTGTATAAATGATCTGAATGTCAAAGCGCTGGACAAAAAATATGCTCCCTTTCTTAGATATAGCAGAATCACGAAACATATCGAACATCTTGAACAGGAGACAGGAAGGACCAAGGAGATAAAAAGGCTTGAGGGTGAAAGACAAGAGTCACTTGAGAAAACTCATCTTCTTCTTGAAGAGATTGTGGATGAATTTGTCCAGAAGACTTTCGGGGTCGAGACACCGCATAGATTCGCTATCAAAGAACCGACGACATGGATTGATGTCTGCAAGAAATATGAACAAAAATTGTTCAAAGAGATAAATCTGCATAAGAAAATACCTGAAGCAGAGAAACGGAAGATACGTCGTGAATATGCGAAAAAAGGGATGATTGCAAACATAGAAGAACTCTCAGGCTTATCTGGTGATCCACTTGAGATAACCGATCGAGAGTTCAGGAGTTATTGCATTATATCGGCGGTGTTCCATGAGATCACCCATAATTACCAGGAACTTTGCCGCCAGCCCGTCTGGGAAAAATATACTTTTTCAGATGTGGAAGACCCAAAAATTGTCAGTGAGAGCACAGCTGAACTTATCGGGATGCAGGCTACTGATTGTTTCATCAACAGTCTTCCAAAAAGCAGTAGACTTTCTAAAAAACTTCGAAAAGAAAAGGCAGATTTATTCAAGAAATTCAATCGGTTGAAGATCGGACATGGGCATGTGATGAAATTTCTTGACCTAGAGGATTATGATGGCATTGAGGAATACATAGAGATGATCAATGAGAATAAGTTTCTTGGGCAAGATGTGAACTTCACATATTTTATTAGCCGCTCGAGATATCTTCTGAACACGAAGTTCACAGCAGACCTAGAAGAGATAATGACTAAATGCAATTCACTTCGGCTTTTTACAGACATCACAGGGATGCTTCTCTCATATGATGACCTTAAATATGCGGTGCAGCAGAAGTCCGCTTATCAGGATGACACAATCTATGAACTGAAAAAAGACCTTAAGATACATAGGCATAATCTCTTTTTTGATCTTTTCGAGAATCAGGCTGGGTGGATAAATCGGCTTTCAGAGATCAATAGATCATACTTAGATATCATGCTGATATATGATGAGTTATTAGGCCGCGATGTGAGCCGGAAAGGTCTTATACAGAGCGCATCATATCTCTATGACAAAGTGCAGGGTATAAAAGAGAATCGGCATTACACTTCAGAAGTCAAAAATTGGAAAAAGACATATACCCTGCCTGACATGGTGGCGATGTCGCTAAAAAGATCATTGCAGCACGAATATCATCAGAGCAAAAAATAGAAACCAAGATGGAAGCAAAAAAATATAAGGCAGATATACGCGGAGTATTCTATGACTGATAAAGAATATATCTGTCCTAAAGAGTTGACACATGATTCATTCCTTCTCGCAAGACGGGTCTATGATTCTGGTTTCAGGCCTGACTTCATAATTGTTCTCTGGCGAGGTGGGACTCCGATAGGTATAATCGTCCAGGAGTTCTTCAAGTACAAAGGTGTAGAGACTTATCATTCTGCGATAAAAGTCGAAGCATACACTGGGATAGGGAAGATGTCTGATGTGCATGTTGCGGATCTGGATTGGTTATTGAAACGCATCGGTAAAGAACATTCTATCCTGCTTGTCGACGACATATTTGATTCAGGAAAGACGATGGAGAAAGTCAGCGGTATAATGAAAGGTCGTTGTGGCGATGTAAAAATCGCCACATTGTATTACAAGCCAGAGAAGAACCAGACAAAGATAACACCTGATTTCTTTGTACGTCCGACAGATAAATGGATTGTGTTCCCGCATGAAGTCATCGACCTGACTGATGAAGAACTAAAAGAGAAAGATCCGTTTGTATGGAAGATACTGAAAGGGAATTTATAATATCTCTCTGAGGATCGGTTCTCGCGCAGCTTTCACCGCATCCAAACGTCTTACCGGAGCATTGTTCGGCGCATTCTTTAATATCTCTGGATTATCCTCTGCATCTCTTCTTATCTGTTCCATGACTTCACAGAATTTATCGAGCGTCTCTTTGCTTTCAGTCTCTGTCGGCTCGATCATCATCGCGCCTTTGACAATGAGCGGAAAATAAACCGTCGGCGGATGAATCCCAAAATCGATCAGACGTTTAGCGATATCGTTTGTCGTCACATTGTTTGGCATCCCTTCATCGCAGATGACAAATTCGTGCATGCATGGTCTATCGAATGGGAGATGGAATGTCTTTTTCAATCTATTCTTGAGATAATTCGCGTTGAGCACTGAGTATTCTGAAACCTGATAAAGTCCATCTTCTCCGAGGGCCAGAAAGTAACAGTAAGCCTTCACAAGGACACCAAAATTCGACCAGAACGATCGCATCTGCCCGATAGAATCAGGAAAATCATATGAAAATGTCCCTTCGACAATACGAGGCACTGGAAGATACTTCCTAAGTGATCCAACAACACCGACTGGCCCTGAACCTGGTCCGCCGCCGCCGTGTGGTGTCGAGAATGTCTTGTGCAGGTTCAGATGTATTATATCAGCTCCAAAATCCGCCGGTCTTACTCGGCCAAGCAAAGGATTCATATTCGCTCCGTCGCAGTACACAAGCCCGCCATTTTCATGCACAATCCTTGTGACTTCCATTATATTCTCATCAAATAACCCAAGAGTATTTGGATTTGTCACCATGAGACCAGCGACATCATCAGCCATCTTCTCTTTCAGGTCGGACAGGTCTATGTTTCCGCGGGCATCTGATTTGATCTCAACCACAGAAAATCCGCACAAAGCGGCAGATGCTGGATTTGTTCCGTGCGCTGAATCGGGTATGAGGATCTTTGATCTTGTATCACCAAAATGTTTTCGCAGGATCATCACGCCTGTAAGCTCGCCATGCGCGCCAGCAGCAGGTGATAATGTGAATTCTGCCATGCCCGTGATCTTGCATAGCATAGAAGACAGTTCTGTCATCAGTGTTAGACATCCCCTATTGTCTTTAGTCAGAGGGTGTATCGATGCAAACAATGAAGCAGCCCATTCATTGACCTTTGGGTTGTACTTCATCGTGCAGGAACCAAGCGGATAGAACCCATTGTCGACACCGTGGTTCATGCGTTCGAGACTGACGTAATGCCGGACCACATCAGTCTCGCAGAAGTCAGGGATCAAAAGTTCTTTTCGCAGGAATCTCTGATCGATATCTATATCATTGAACACATGTCCCTTCCTGTTTCCTTTAGCGAAAATTGTCTTCATTTTATTGTCTCGATAAATATGTCGATCTTGTCTTTGTCGTCGATCTCTGTCGCGCATACAAGCCTACATCCAGATAATTCGGGGTAATCAGACCAAAGTGCATACCCGATATCAAGATCAGTCCGGATCATGAATTCATTATAGAATGGATTATCAAACACGACTTCAATGCCTTTTTTCTGCAGCTGATCTTTTAGGTGCCTTGCATTCTTGACATTGCGCTTCGCTATATCCAGTAATCCACTGCCCCCAAGTGTTGAAAGATGGACTGTCGCTGCAAGCGCGCAGAGCGCTTCATTCGAGCAGATGTTTGATGTCGCTTTCTCACGCCTTATGTGTTGCTCTCGTGCCTGGAGTGTGAGCACAAAACCGTCTTTTCCTTCTGTGTCAGTGGTCTTTCCGACAATCCTGCCAGGAAGCAGCCGCAGGTAATCTTTCTTGCATGCGATGAATCCAAGATATGGCCCGCCAAATGACAATGTATTTCCAAATGACTGCGCCTCACCACAGACTATATCTGCTGCAGATGTATCAAGAAGCGCAAGAGATGTCGCTTCATTCACCACTGCGATCAAAGGAATATCTCCTCTTTTCAATTCTTCAAGACAACCGAAGAAATTAGGTGTCTGGATTATGATACATGCAGTGTCTTCATCGGGGGTGCATAGATCCGTCACACCTTTATTGCATCCAATCTCCTGGATGATACTGTCGGTGAATTGAAGATAAGTCGCAAGCACTCGACGGTAATGTGGATGCACTGCTCGGCTGACAAGGACTTTCTTTTTCCCAGTCTTTCTAAGTGTCATAAGCGCGGATTCCGCCATCGCGGTCGCGCCGTCATACATGGATGCGTTGGCTACATCCATTCCAGTGAGCTCGCACATGTATGTCTGGAATTCAAAGATGGCTGTCAATGTTCCTTGTGAAATCTCTGCCTGATATGGGGTGTATGCTGTCTTGAATGCGGGAAGAGTTGTGATGAAATCGACTGTCGCTGGAATGAAGTGCCTATATGCGCCTGCACCAGTCAAGGGATTTCCAGGAGAATTATCCATGGCTTTCTTTGTGATCGCTTTTCGAAGGGCGATCTCATCGATGCCTTTTTCAAGCCCTAATAAGATAGATTCAGGAAGATCAAGCCCGCTGATCGATGATATCCCAAGTGAAGAGAGCATCTCTTGCTTCGCTTCATCAGTGAGGGGGATGAAATCCATCGATTATGCCTCCTTTGTGATATCGGTATAAGCAACCAGGTCAAGAAGTGTCTCTGCCTCGGCTGGGTCGCTTATTTTAATCTTGAATAGCCATCCCTTGCCGTATGGGTCTTCATTGATCAATTGCGGATTGTCAGCCAGATCCTGGTTGGTCTCAAGAACCTCACCTGTCATCGGCGAGAGTATGTCTGAGACAGATTTGACTGATTCAAGCGCGCCCGCTGATGTACCTTTTGTGACATGTTTTCCCTTTTCTGGAAGCTCTACAAATACGATATCAGTAAGTTGCTTCTGCGCATAATCAGTTATCCCTATGATGGCTATATCGCCATCTATTTTCACCCATTCATGGTCTTCAGTATATCTTAGTCCCTCTGGTGTCATAATGATCCCTCTTTTGGAGATTCAAGGCTTTAGACGTTTATAAAGTTAACTCCGCTATCGACGACTGTGTGCCTTTGAGCGTGTATGTGATTTCTTCTATTTGGGATAATCCTTTAAAAAGAAATACAAAAACGAGGGTTAGTGTCACTTTTGAGGGGCAACATTAACAAAAGATTTATATACTAGCTCCCCCACAAATACATTAATTACCATAAAGTAATCAAAATGCCAAAAAGAGGTAATCACAATGACTGAAAAAAAACAGGAAAGCAAGGAAAAGAGCGAAAAAGAACAAAATTCTGAAGCTAAGAAAGTCGAGCATATAAAGCGGATAGCTAGCTGCGATTCATATACTTATGAAGAGAAACTTGAGAAGATAGCGCATCATGCCCAATATCTGACCGATGCTGATAACATAAATTCAGTCAGGGCTGTATACGGAGCGCTTGTCATATCAAGCGACGCAAGTGGTCAAAAGAAAGACAAAAAAACAAAGATCACAGAAGTGAGATATGCGAATGATCTTGATGCAGTCTTCTACAAAGCTTCAGGTCTGAAACGAGTGGCCTCAGTCATCGAGAGATCAAACATAGCGCCAGGCGGCCCTTATGGGATGGCCATGCTAAAAGATGAGACATTGAATCTTGATGATCTTTCCGAAAGAGAAGCAAGAGAGCTTGGCCGTGTCTGCAAGATGACACAGCACAGATACGAGAAAATCAATGAACTGAAATCAGGTTCTCTTGTGAAAAAACAAGCTGATCCAAAACATGAAAATGCACGATATTCAAATCTGACCCTGTATCATGAACTTACAAAGAGACAAGGCGAAGCGATCAGAAAAGGGTTTGGTTTCAAAAAAAGAGAAGACATCAGATCAAAAGAACAGAAGACAGAATCATCATTCGATGAATTGGTCACACGTGCGATGTATGAGGTAAGTCTCGGAAAAAAAGCTGTTAAGAAAAATAAATCAAGTGATTATCCATTGATGACTCTTCCGCATGACGACAGCACGGCCTATGATCTTGTCAGACAGCTTAAGAGACCAAAAGTCATGGCACCACTAAAGGTACTAAAGAAGACTGTGGATACAGAGAAATCAGATGTCAGACAGTCACCTAAAGAAGTGACCTATGCAAGATCTGAAGAATTCAAAAAGATATTAGAAGCAGCTAAGATCGGCCCAGTGTCAGACGTCTCAGAATTGGACACTACCGATCTTTTTGATGTCGAAGATGTGACGGAATTAGATCCTTATTCTCTTTTTGAGGTACAGGATGCAGCTAGATTCGATGGAAGAGTCGTGGTGCCTATCAAGAATTCCACCCCACCACCGATACCATATGAAAAAGAAGTGACTAAAGTGGGATATGCACCCCTTAAAGATGATCGTCACTTGCTCAGTCTCATATCTGGTCAGGAGATTGTCGAAGATCTAAGTGAGCCTGGAGAATTTGAGGTCGCTGACCTTCTTGTGAAACCACGCTCTGGCGCGATCTATTCAGAACCTGAAAATAAGACTTGTATAAAAGGATCATTCGATGTCGATTGGACTTTGGATAATCAGATAATGAAGGAGCCAAAAAAGATCAAGTTCAGAGATAGCTTTCTTCTGTCTCTAAGAAAGCTTGCGCCAGCGAAGAGATTGACAGAAAATGACATTGAAGAATATGTGCTCGATGAAGGGGATCTGTTAAACGCAGCAGAACCACCAGCCATTCCAGCAGATGCTTTTGATGATTCATTGGGTATCATCCCTTTGCCTAGGGATCCAGAGCGAAATATCGCTACTATGATTGTCAATAATCCATACAATACAAAGAAAAGTGGATTACTTGGAAAGATCGGTTCTTGGATAGCACAGCCATTTAGGTGACTGTCCTTATCTTTTCCATGTCAAAAGCTTTATAAAAGACAATATACCCTATAGATTCGGAAATATTGGGGGTAATCTGATTGTCTGAATCTGACGAGAAAGAGATCAATATAAGCTATGAGACTTTATTTGATCTCCTTAGACGTGAAAAGGAAAGAGGAGAGCTACAAAAGCTCACATCTAGATTCATGTATGATGTCGCTGAATACATAAAAGGCAAGAATTCTCTTCTAAAAAAGAACCGGAGCGGCGCAGAAGAGCTCCCGATCTCAGAGAAGCAGCGTGTTGTCATGCATCTGCAGAATATCCGAAAGATCCTGCGTGATCTCTATAACCGACGTGAATCGAAGATTTTGATCATGGCCCAGAATAAATCAAAGACACATTCTACTATCGTTGATAACGCAGCTATGCTTGATGAAGAGAAGACACTTTTTGAGAGCCTCACAGCTGTCCTTGATCGTTGCAGAAGGAACACCATGACAACTTTTTTTGCGACAGGCAAACCCTTTCTGAATCTTGAGCTTTTCATGGACAATGATATCGATGACGAACAGATGCCTGAAGAACATCTTGTAGAAAAACCACGCCCTGTCGAGATCGAGAAAAGAGAGACGACACCGATAAAAAAAGTCGAAGACAAAGAAGAAAAGAAATCAGAGACACTGATGATCCGTTTTCTTGAATCTATCCCTAAATTTGTCGGTCGTGACCTCAAAGTCTACGGCCCATTCAGGGTCGATGATATGGCAAATCTCCCATCCGATCTTGCCACTATCCTCATTAGCAAGGGGAAAGCTGAAGAGATCAATGTCGATTGATCATTTCTTCTCTGGTGTCAAAAGCCCTTTCTGTACGATGATCTGCTTCCTTATCCCATCAAGCTCATCTTGATATGAATTATCAAGAGCTTTTGCGCTGGCAAGACAATTCTCGGCGAAGACATAGACAGACATGACTTCTCGTGGCTCTTTTAATTTGTTTCCAAGCTCGACAGCGTGGTTCCCTAATCGCGAATAAGCATCAGCCACGGTCTTTATCGTCTTTGTCTCCATCTTCCGATAAAAAGTATCTGTCGAGAAACGTTTGTGTTTGTTTAAGATGATCACCATCTCATTATACCGCTTTTTGATATATGTCCTGCTCCTATTCAGAAGACTAGTGTTCTCTATCTCAGAAAATGTTGTCTCTTTTAGTTCATATACGGCTTTGTTGATCGGCAGGAACTCAGGGATGATCTCTACTAGTTTTATTCTCTCCTCAAGCGCTTTTGCCGGAGCGTCCTCACCAGTCAGCTTCACTGCAGTTCTCAGATAGCCTTTTGCGTCATCTATATATTCATCGCCTGCATTCTTCATATCTGATCTTGTGATCCATTCGTCATATGGATATGAGATGCTTTTCTCATAACTATCTATCCCTTCATTCAGGTCACGAGCGCTCCTTTGCAATAGTCCAAAAACTCTTATGGACTTCACTTTCTCAAGCACATTCTTGTATTTTTCCTCATCGTGTGATTGGAGCCTGAATATACCGATAGACTTCTCGCATTCAGATAATTTCTTGTTGCCGTCAGTAAATGACTCTTCTGTTCCATTATCATCGTTGTTCTCACTGATCTCTGCAAAGTTGTTTCTTGCATCTTTCAAGAGCACATGGCATTTCATCAGATGCACATAGGAAGACATCTTCTTGACACGGTTGTCAAGCGCTGTGACTTTCTCTTGGGAAGAGAGAGAAGCGACGATGAATGCGAGGTGTGTCTGCGCACGCGTGGAGTTCTTTATGATGATCTCGCTTGCGTCATCATAATCCTGTCGGGTCGTCTCGACGTCAGTGAGCGCCTTCTCACCTTTAGCAAGCGAATCCTTTATCATCTCTATCCGCGCATTGATTTTCAATCGCTGTAGCCTGTCCTTATAGTCTGCGCTCTTTGCTTTGTCGCCGCTTCGTGAACGGAAAAAATCATAGAACTTCTCTGCCTCTTTTTGTCCGATCGCGACCTTATCCAGAAACAGGCTGTCATCTATCGGGTTTTTTGTATAGTTTTCGATCTCAACCTCAAGAGTGCCGATGCGTGAATCAAGTATTGTCTTAGATGTCATGACAATCTCATCTTTCGCCTTTGCAAGGCTATCACTTACAGAGAAATCACCTGCCGCGATTGTCGCTGTCCGTTTGCTGATGCCTTCGAGTGCTTTTAGTTTCGCTTCGAGTGTCGTGACGATCTCTTTGATCTCACCAGTATTTGATTCCTGCTTCATACGTAACAATCTCAGATCAGAGGTATAATTGATGAGGAACTGGTTATATGCATCTGCCAGGTATTTTCTTCCGACCTTGTCAAGCCGTCTGTCATATTGTACGCCTATGGAGTGGAATATCTTCGCGATATCATTCGATATGTCCCTCATCTTTTTGTATTCAGATTCCATAGCGCTGATCATGACAACTTTCTTCTGGCTGCCCTTCTTTTCTTGTATCAGAGCCATTGGATTGTCATATTGTGAAAGCTCTTCAAGGGAAGTGACATGCTTAGAGCAAAGGTCCAGATAGAGTTTCCCTGCCAATTCGGATATTTTTACTTTCTCTTCTGGCGTGAAATGGGCTTTAGCATCGTTGAATGTATCTAACGATGCTGAGAATCTCTTGTAAGCATCCCAGAATCTGTCGCCTTGTACCAAGGCACTTATCTCTTTTGTTATATTTGCGGAGATATGATGTTGTACTTTAGGTTTTATACCAGTCCTGAAACCACCTAACGCATTGAAATTCTTCTGTAAGGTGTAACCCTCTTCTATATGTCTGATCCTCTGTCCTAGCTTCCCAGCATAATTCTCATCAAGAAGCCCTGGATTTTTGTCTAATTGCGCAAGATCGCCATTGAGTCTCTCTTCAAGCTTCTTTGGTGAGACAGAATCAAGTGTCATCTCAAGCCGGTTGATGTCTTTTGAGAAATCGCTCTTGAAGACCAGAAAATTGTATTTTGACAGGAGACCCATAGAATGCTTAATTTCACTTATGATATGGGCGGCATTGGCATAGTCTTCATTTTTGACATATGTCGTCATCGACTCTTCATGTTTATGTATCCTTAATCTCTGGGTACCCTGGAATCCGCCGATGCCAAGAGCGCCTGTGAGCATGACACTACCAAGAGTGATTCCTCCAATTTTTAGGATCTTCTTTATCTTGCTATTTGATTGTGCATCTGGTGATTTTTTCTTTGGTCTTTTATCTGCCATGATATCCCCCTCGAAAAGTTAGATCTCTTTTGCAATGTTCAATATTTATAAAAAGATTTCTATATCCATAGTGTCAGAAGGTCCAGAGATCGTTTTTATTGGGAACTCTCTTCAGCATCATATTCCTCGCATCTCTTCACCATCTTAGCAAGGCCCATCTTTTTT
>PCVE01000085.1:0-7818 GCA_002762705.1 Candidatus Woesearchaeota archaeon CG11_big_fil_rev_8_21_14_0_20_43_8
TATGAATGATTGGTAAGTCAATCTATCATGCGCGTCTTCTTCAGATATGATGATCCCTTTTCTGTATGCATCTATCAGATTGCTTGCTCCTATCTCTTTTGCCATAGCAAGCCTTGTCCTCGGGATAGCAGTCCTGCAGTATTCTTCTATCAAAGCTCCATGTTCGCCAGGTGTGATGTGTGCAAGTTCAGCATAGCAATCGTCGTTGAGCATGTCCTGCAGCAGATCGTTCTCCTTCATGAAATGTCTCCACATCCTCTTTCTTTGCAGTTCATCAGGATAATCTACTTTGATGACAGAAAGCCGTCCTTCTCTTATGAGCGCATCATCGATATTTTTTGGGTCTTCATTTGTTGTCATGCAGAAGACGACTTCACGGAAATTTCCTATGTTTGATTTCAATGAGTCAAGACCTTCCTGATAATAATTCGAATCTTCTCCTGCTGAAGCTTTCATGACAAGCGATGTCGCCTCATCAAGGCACACAAAAGACGGTAGTCCACGCAATTGTGCCGCTTCACGTGCTTCTGAGAACATCTCCTGAGAATGCCTCGCGAGCGATCCGACCCACTTCTCGAGAAATTCAGCAAGGACATGCATCTCTGCGTATGCTCCAGCGAGTGTGTAAGATTCCATGATCGCACGCATCAAGACAGATTTTCCCGTTCCTGGTGGGCCATGGATCACAGCTCCGCCATATTTTGGCTCTTTTCCTTCGAGAAGATCAGGGATGCTCACCCGAAGCGCGATCTCATCGATAAGTTCATCAGCAAGAAAGATCCGTTTGAATGGGCTTAATATCTGCGCGTATCGGTCAGGTTCTGGCTTTGCATATGTCCTGACACCGGCCTCACCAGGTTTCATCCGTCTTCCGATGACTTTCTCGGCTAAAGTGTAATCCTTGTCTATACGCAGTGTCTCTGCTTCGCTTTCCTTCCAATCATATTTGACACCGCTTATATCGATCTTATAACCTGTGTCTGTCCGTTGCACAAGAAGATTTGATTCTCCAAAACTAGTCTTGATCACCTGTCGGTTTATATTTATCCATGCATCATCGTTCTCATCGAATATGATACCATCTGGATTGCAGTAACCCTTCTCTTTTGGCAAAAGATCTTTTATCAGAGTCTCAATAGTGACGTATCGTCCCTCTCCCATATATGGTGGTGATGGAAATAAGATATTTAAATCTATCCAATGAATGCAGAGAATATCTTTTTTAGGGTTCTAAGGAGTGTGGTCGTGTCAAAATAGTTTGCGAGATTGCCATCGACATAATGCTGCAGACCGCTGTTCTTGACAGAATACTGAAGCTTGAAACTGTCGATCGGATGCCTGCTGTTGAAGCATTTCGTCTCGATAATCAGCGTATCTCCTAGGCTGACAGCCCTGTTTATCTCATCAGTGCAGCTCATCCCTTCGCTATGAAACGCTACCACATCGATTATTCCCGGGACATCGAGGTATTTGAGCGTGATGATCGTCATGTTTTCGAATATCTTATGGTCGAGGCATGAGAATTGGTTCCCTATGTTGCATTGGCTGAATGCATAGAAGTGTTCGCCTTCTTCTAGTTCATTATTCATGATATTTGTCGGTGTGACATCAAGGAACCAGAGCAGGCAGAAAAGGAATACAATGACAAGAGCGATATCAGTCATTATCTTGCTGATATGTATCCACCGTGTATTTTTTTCTATTCCATGGGTCTGTCTTAAGGCATCACGGACATGTCGGCTGATATCATTATCAGATACCAATTATCTCTTGCCTCCGTCTTTCCAGAGCTTTCGAAAGATGATAAGCAACGCAAAAGATGCCATGTAGAGTCCGGTCGCATCAAGTGTGCTTCCAAACTGCCATTGCATGACCAAGCCCTGGACAAAACAGACGACTAGAAGAGCGCCAATCAGGATGATTCCAAATCCTTGCAGGATTCTATTTTTCAAGTGAATCACCCGACATAATTCAGCTTCTTCTGATTATTCTGGTTCTCTGCTTCCTGGCTCTTTGTCATAAGATCCTTTATGCTCGCTTCGAACCGTTCTGCGCTTTTGATGAGAGGTTCATAATCGACTTCCAGCCCAAGATATCTATCAAGCGCTTTTATGACTCCTGCTGCCGCTTTGCTGTCAGGTATGTTGCTATGTGTCTCTGCGAATAAGCATGTAAGAGGCACTTTGTCGACTTTCAGGAGCAATCCTGCGGTGACTCCCATAATTATGCCTTCTTTTAATGGATATATCTTGCATTTCTCGAGCTTCTTCTTCCTTATGTCATTGTTTTTTGTGAAAAAGAACACATTCTCCTGATTCTGCCGTCCAGAGACACCTTCGATGCTGATGATCTCTTTTGCTGTGAGTTCATGTTCGATCTTCCTTATTGCTTCAGTCATCTTCCATTCAAAACCAGTTACATTTGTAATCACATGGATGATTACAATATTGTATTTCTCGTTGTAATGGATGGCCATTGGCTCTATAAGTTTCTCATCATGTATGGCCGCGATCGGCGCGACATCACTTATGAACACCTGTCCGATCTTCTCTGTCTTCAGATGCTCGATCAGAAATTCTGTGGTTATGCTTCCTACAAGTCCGAATCCTGGGAACCCTTCGATTATTGTTACTCCTTTTTTCTTTGGTTTCTTATCAAATCTGATCTCCATTTTTACACCTCTTATTTTCGAAAATTATTTCTCATGTGATCTTTGAACTCTCTGACCTGTCCGTTGTTGGTCATGATATGATGGGCCGTCTTTCCAAGCCTGCTTTCTTTGATGCAATCATCCATCGTGCTCAAAAGTGAATGTAATGATTTCAAGAAATCATCCTGATCTTTTATTAGATCATTTTCGACGTTCAGTTCCTTGACAAGTTTCCGTGCCATCTTGATAAATGCTTTCATATGTTCAAGCTGGAATTCTTTTGCGACTTTGCATTTCTCGAATTCGGCTTTGGCTTCTTCGATCTGATCCCTTTTCAGATGCTCTATCGCGATCCTTATCTTTTCATGGAAACTGTTTTCCTGAAGTCTCACTTCAAGAAGCCTGGCACGCATCTCTTGTTGGCCTTCTATTGTGATCGCTTCATCACCTAGCACTTTTTTGAGTCTATCAATGTTCTGGTTCAATTTATTCGCAGAAGCATAAGAGTGATCCAATTTTTCTTTTATCACTTTATGTCCGCTGCCTTCATTCTTTATCCTCTTGAATGATTCAGTGATCGCATGGTGCAGATTCCCCATGATTGCTATGCTGTTCTCAATGAGCGGGACCTCAGCTGCGACACTTTGCCGTTTCAATTCACCATCTGCTCTGATCTGTTCGATCCTCTGCGCCATAAGTTCATTCTCTTCAAAGACTCGTTTGTCACGGATTGTCAGGTTCTTGATTATATGTTCGATTGCGTCCCTGTTTTTGGATTTTGTATCGTGGCCTTTCAGATATGCCAAGATATCAGCTAATTCTTTTATCTCGATCCCTATGTCTTTCGCGTCATCCTTTGATATCTTGAAGACATTGGCCTTTGCAGAATCTCTATCACGCTTGATGCTTTTTTCAAGCAGGATCTTATGTTTTTTGATCTCATCTCCGATATCCATGAAACGACTTTCTTCTTCGCTGAGCATATTGTTAAGTTTCATGATATCCGCTTGATTTTTTGCGTTCTCATATTCGATCTTATCTTTATCAAGCAATGTGTTTGCGTGATCCCCCCTCTCTGTGAAAAGATCATCACCTAACTGTTTAGCTTTCTTCAATGCATGCTCTTCTCTGTTCCTAGCATCAGCTTTGTCGATCAGCGCCTTTCGCAGTCTGCTGTCAAGTTCCTGGATTTTTGCATCTTTCTCTTTGAGTGCTTTCTCAAGGATTTTTTTGTCCTCAAGCGCTGTCAGTCTTTCAGCATCCGCACCTCTCTGCTCTGCTTCGCTTATCCTTCTATCGACACCATTAAGTCTTTCAAGAAGATCTTTTTTCTCAACATTAAGTTGTGCGATCTCTGAACTGATTTCATGTATCTTCTCATTCAATACTGAAATTGTCGCCGCATGATTCTCATTTAGCGCGTCAATCTCACCTTTGTGCTCTTCACGGGTATCATCAAGTTTCTTGTTGGCTTCTTCAAGAGCTTTTTGGCCCTCTTCTTCAGCATGTTGCACTTTTTCGTTCCATTCCTGCTCTTTTCGCCTAGCAGCTTCTGCTGCTTCCTGGGCCGTCTTGATTATCTCATCAAGCTTTTTCTTATGCTCTTCTGCGGCTTTCTTTCTTCTCTCAGCTTCATGTTTTGCCACTTCGTTTCCCTGTTGCCTGGCCTGTTCTGCTGCCTGTGCTTGTGCATTTGCTTCTGCCTGAGCAGCCTGCGAAGCCCTTCTTGCTTCATCTGCGCCTGCTTCTGCGTCAGCTGCATCGCGCGCTGCCTGAGCTGCTCTCTGTCGCGCGGCTTCAGCTTCTGCTTTCGCTTTTTGCACATCTGCATTCGGTCCAGTTGTCATATTGCTGATCTGCCTGAACATCCCGGTCATGACTTTGATGAATGCATATATTCCAACGACGATACCTAAAGCCTTCAAGAGACCCCATATTGTACTCAATGGCGGGACATCAAGTTTCAGCGCGCTGGTGATGCCTGGCATATAGACTTGCAGAAGCGCGATGAATATTATGATAAAAAGGACTATCAGTTCAGGTTTCCATTTACCTTTCCTTGTGACAAACGCATAATAAACAAAAGTGCCAAGGGCGACAAAGAAGATCGCGAACACAAGATTGCCGATCAGATAGAACAGATGCCATCCTTTGGTGTTGAGGAACCATGTGAATCCACCGGACAATGCGATCGCGAGGGCGAGCACCAGCACTTTCGATTTCTCGCCATATCTTCCCATCAAGCCGAAATGCGCGATGCTATAGAAGATCGCAAACACGATTATGAAATCGATCATGTACGGCGCGGAATCATAGATCTGGATTGGATTTATATCCCGGATAAGATTTGTGATTGGATCGAGGAAGCTTGCGAAAGCAGATGTGGCGTATAAGACAATACCAAATATCAATGTCGCAAAGAAACCAATCCTCTTTTTATCCATCATGATCATCATCCTCTTCTTATGCTTTGCCAAGACTTTCATCAAGTCGTTTCATGACTTTTTCAGGCACAACTTTCTGTTTTGTCAATGGTTCGACAATCTGCGGCTTGTTGAATCCGGCAGTGTGCTCAGGCACGGGTGAGAAATCACTGTCCTGCCTCTGCTGCTGGTTCAATAACTCTTCGAGCTTTCCTGTGATCTGCCGTAGATACTCTTCCATCTGGAACTCTGTCTTCGATTCTGCTTTCAGCTGTTCGATAAGGTTATGGAGTACATCTATCTCTTTTATCTGGGTGTTCTTGTAGCCTATGCAGTTGTTGAGATAATTACTTGCCTTCTGGCCATCCCGCTTGTTCAATGAATCAGCAGAATTCTTCAGGTCCTTTATGAATCTCTCTTCACTGCCTTTTATGTTTGAGATATATTTGTCGATATGTTTGCTGATCTCATGGACTTTGTTTAATTCTTCACTTAACTGATGCACTCGCTTGTTAAGTTCATCTACCCATTTCTGTTCCTGCGCTACGTTTGAGAGTTTCGAGCCGACTTTGAATATGAATTGTGTGAGCTGTTTTTCTTTTGTATAAAATTGATTCAATATATTTCTTTCTTGCCAATGTCGTTTTGTGATATTCTTTGCGAACTCTTCGCTTTTCTTTATGTCTTCTTCGAATTTTCTGCTTGTGCCTGTGACGCGGTTTATCTCCTGACCTATCAGCGGAAGTGCTCCTTTGTCACCACCTGAATATCTTGCAATTAGCTGCCTGAGTCTGTTAAGGTCCTGGATGATCTCCTGGTTGTCCTGTATCTCCATGGCTGTCAGGTTGCCCATCTCATTTAGTAGCTTCGCCTCTGCTTCTGCTACCCTCTGCATCTCTTGGGCTCTCCTCTGTTCTTCATCAGCTCTCTTTGTGGCTTTTCTTTCTCTTCTTCTATCCAACCAACTAGGTCCCTTAGGACCACCAACTGTTGTCCTTCGTCCTCCGAGTCTACTGGCAAGACCGACACCGATTTTGAGCAATGCGTAGATGCCTACACAGAGCATGAACGCATAGACGATATCATAGAAACCCTGAATCGAATCAGGCAATAGTGGCTTGATCGCTACCTGCGGAACCCAGATCTTGAGCGCAGTCCATGCGACAAAGACAACAAGGAACCCTTTCTCAAACTTCCCACTAGTGGCATTTCCGACCCATAGATTATAGGCTATGCCTATTAACGTAAAGAACAATAGTACATACGCGAAATTGCCGAGGATTCCGAAAAGGTGGTTATTGTCGCCCGGTAAATTCAATGATTGCATGAAGAAAAGTGCCCCACCTGCCATGGCGATAGTGAGGGCGATGATCATTGTCTTATAGTTCTCATAACCACCCATCCTGTTCGCCGCGACTTTGCCAAGCGAGAAAAAAATAAAAAACAAAATGAAGAAATCGACCACATAATGTATCTGGCTATATATCTGGACGATATCGACATCTTTGAATATATTCACAATCGGTTCTAGGAAACTGGCTGCAGCCACTGGCTTTGCGACAGATACCATCAGACCTAGAAATAGCATTACAAATAGAACTAACGCATACCTCTTTATTTTCATAATAATATTCTATTATATTAGACTTTTATAAAGCTTTTCAATGGTGGTCACTGAAAACATATATAAAGACCACAGATGGTATTATTATTTACATGGAACTTAAATATGTCTTACTTGCGTTTCTTATAGGCTTGTTCTCAGCTTGGTATTCTTCCACTGTCGGACTTGGCGGATCGCTTGTCTTAAGGCCACTTATACGTATCATCCTCGAAGTTCCGGGAAAGATCGCTCTTGGGACACCAGCCGGATTAAATATAATAGCCGCAGCATCAGGCACATACATATATTGGAAGAAGAAACTTGTGATCTGGAAAGTGGCGATCATAACCGGAATATGTGGCGGCCTGACAGCAATAGCAGGCGCCGGCCTTACAACATTCTTCACAGGAAAGCAGATGATGTTGATAATCAGCGGTTTCATATTCATCCTTGCGGTCGCTTTGATCTTTCGAGAAGAGAAGATAGAGGCAGAAGAGAAAGCTATACATCACTCTGTGCATCATAAGCTGACCCACCCAGTCAAGAAATCTATTTTTGTCGGCCTCATCGTGGGTCTTGCATCGGGCTTTCTTGGTCTTGGCGGAGGATTCATAATAGTGCCTCTTTTTATGTTCCTCTTCGAAGTTGAATCCCATCATGCTGTCGCGACATCGCTTGCCGCAGTCATGATACTTTCTGTCCCTAGTGCGATCACGCATTATTATCTTGGGAATATCCAGATACTGCTTCTTGCGATCTGCGGTGTCGGAGCGCTGATCGGCGGCCAGATCGGATCAAGGACAGTCGTCAGGATACATTCAAAGACATTGAGATGGATAGTGATAACATCTTATTTCATCGTTTCGATATCGTTAGCGGTGTTTGAATTGTTAAATGCCGGCCTTAATTAAGAGAACTTTTCGTGGTTCTTTTCTAAGCATTCTAATGCCGGCAGTGTCCCAGATTCAAAGAATTTGAGGGTAGCCCCGCCGCCTGTTGATACATGAGTCATCTTGTCTGCAAGTCCCATCTTCGCCACTGCTGAAGCGCTGTCTCCACCGCCGATTATCGTTGTCGCGTCCTTTAATTCCGCAACTGATCTGGCGACTTCTAATGTACCTGTCGCAAATCTCTCGAATTCA
>PCVE01000085.1:7833-14354 GCA_002762705.1 Candidatus Woesearchaeota archaeon CG11_big_fil_rev_8_21_14_0_20_43_8
CAGCTTTATCGAGGCTTCGCCTATATCAAGTCCGATCCATCCGGCAGGCATCTCTTCGACAAAGACGTTTTCTGCCTTTGCGTCAGCATCGAACTTGTCAGCGACAACGACATCGATAGGAAGGACAAGTTTCTCGCCAGCCTCTTTTTGTATCCTCAGCGCGTCTTTCAAAAAATCTTCTTCGACAAGGCTTTTGCCGATCTCAAATCCTGCGGCTTTATAGAATGTGAATATCATCGCTCCCCCAAGAAGCAGCCTGTCGACTTTTGGTAGTATGCTCTCGATTAACCTTATCTTGTCAGATATCTTGGCTCCGCCGAGTATCGCGATGTATGGTCTCTTTGGGCTGTCGATCACAGGTGATATCATGTCGATCTCTTTTTGCACAAGGAAACCGGCCGCGGATGGAAGATAGTTGGTTATCTGCGCGACAGATGCATGGGATCTATGGCAGGTGCCAAAAGCGTCGTTGACATAGAGATCCGCAAGAGATGCGAGTTTTTTTGCGAATTCTTCATCGCCCTTTTTCTCTTCTTTATGGAATCTGAGATTCTCAAGGAGTAGGATCTCTCCTGGTTGAAGGCTCTCTGCCGCTTTCTTGACATCATCGCCTATGCAGTCGTCAAGTTTCCTGACGTCTTTTGAAAGAAGCTCGGAGAGCCGTTTTGCGACCGGGTCCATCTTAAGTCCTTTCTCTGGGCCTTCGCCTTTCGGTCTTCCAAGATGGCTCATCAGTATCACTGATCCGCTATTGTCAAGGATATGTCTGATGGTCGGAAGGGCTGCTTGTATCCTCTTGTCATCAGTTATCCTGCCATTTTCGAGCGGGACATTGAAATCGACTCTCACGATAGTTCTCTTCCCTTTGAAATCAAAATCATGCATCTGGAAATATTTCATATTATCAACCTCAATCTCTTTTGTGTGAAATGTATTAATAAATATTTGGGGGTGTATTGTGAGCCGTGATATTGCGATATTGTTGCTTTATTCTGCTTGTGTTTGGTGGTGTTGCTTACTTGGGTGTGAGATGTGATATTACGGTATGGTTGTCTTATTCTGTTTGGTTTTAATAGGATTGTTGATTTGGGTGTGAGGTATGAGCTGAGGGCTGTAGATTCATACCCCTCACCCCATTCTCAAATAGACAATCCCCATATCACAGATAAACTCGAATTGTATGTACGCAATGCTTATCCCATACCTCATACCCCACACCCCATATCACAGAAAAATAGTCTGTACGCAATGCATGTCCCATACCTATAAATATCCGATACTGCATCAAATATCGCATGGCAAAGAAACCACTCTATGATGTGATCACCTGCGGATCCGCGACAGTCGACGCCTTCGCAAAGACAAAAGCTGACCTGATAACAATCAACCTCGCAGACCTGAAAAGAGAGCTGATTGTCTATCCCTCGGGTTCGAAAATCATGATAAAGGACCTTGAGTTCCAGACCGGCGGTGGCGGTACGAACACAGCTGTCGCTTTCTCAAGGCTTGGGCTCAAGACCGCATATCTTGGAAATATCGGTGCAGATGCGAATGGCGACAGGATAATCAACATGCTCAAGCGGGAGAAGATCGATTTCATCGGGACCAAAGGAAAAGAGATGACAAATTATTCTATTATCCTCGACAGCGTGAAACAGGACAGGACGATCCTTGCATATAAGGGAGCGAGTATGCATCTGCTCTATAGGAAGATCGACATATCGAAGGTCAATTCCAGATGGATATATTTCTCATCATTGCTTGGAAGATCATATCTAAGTTTCAAGAAACTGCTTGATCTCGCAAGCAAAAGAGACATCAAGGTCGCGTTCAATCCAAGCAGCTATCTGGCAAGTAGCGGACTGAAGAGACTATCGCCGATACTAAAGAAAGTCCACTTGCTTGTCTTCAACAGAGAAGAGGCGAATATCCTTTTCAATGTCAAGAATGAGAGCATGTCGATCAAGGAGATGATGAAAAGGCTTCATCTGGCTGGACCGAAGATCGTGATAATAACTGATGGTGGCAAAGGAGCCTATTGTAGCGATGGAAAGAATATCTTGCATGCGATTCCGAGCAAAGTGAAGATTGTAGAGACGACAGGCGCAGGAGATGCGTTCGCGTCTTCATTCCTTGCTGGGATGATGATGTATGAGAAAAGACTAGATGCGATAAAACGATCTCTTTCTCTTGCTGTCACAAATGCAGCATCTGTGATCGGTAGCTATGGGGCTAAGAACATACTTCTTTCCCGTAGGGCCGCAGAGAAGAAGATGAATAAAAATCCAGTGAAAGTCCAGAGATTCAAGCCATGATATTTTTCTTGGATAGGTCATGAGGTCTCTTTTTTAGAATTGTTTTTCTTAAACGATTATATAATTATATACTGCCTTATAATTTACAAGAACAATATTGAACCTCTTCCGGAAAATTCCTTTTTCTTACGGAGATATCCGTGGAGAGAATAATATGAAATACCTGAAGAGATATGAAGTGAACATGCTGGCTCTGCTTAGGCAAGATGCCCGTCAGAGCCTGACAGATATCGGTAAGAAGATGAATGTGCCGATAAGCACATTGTTCGACCGGCTGAAGCTCCATAAAGAATTGCTGATCACTAAATTCACGGCTCTGCTTGATTATCAAAGGCTTGGCTATCATGCGCGCGCATCGATAATACTTAAGATAAAAAAAGATGACAAGTGCGAGATAAAGGAGTTCCTTCTTGGAAACCCGAATGTGAATTCTATCTTCAAGATCAACAATGGTTTCGATTATATGGTCGATGTCATATTTCGGAATATAAAAGATCTCGAAGAATTCATATCGCAGCTAGAAAGCAATTTCAAGATAAGGACTCTCAATGTATATTATGTCATCGATGAGATAATTCAGGAGAAATTCCTGACTGATGATGCGATAATAGAAGAGATAAAAGAAGCGATCTAGTTCTTGTAATCCAGCATAACGACCAATTTTATTATATCTATGGTCTTTTCTGGTATTATTTCAATAGCATTGTTGCCTGCGAAAAGGTATGGTTCGAGGTCGATGCCTTCAGTGGCCTCTCTTGTGCTGATGTATGTCGTATGGCCATTGATTACGATTTTTGCATTCTTCCATTTGTCATTGTCTAAGAATGTGAAATTCAGGACTGCTTGTGCATCCGGTCCTTTGATATCCTGGTATTCCCTTGCGCTCAATTCAAAATAATAAAGCGGATTCACCGGGTCTTCTAGTTCTGTGTTGACTTGGATATGGTATATCGAGAATGACCCTTTGTCGATGCTGAACTCGATTGTGTTTTGTCCTTTTACCACATAATCCGTGACATCATAAGGTGGCGAGGTCGAACCGCACTCAGGGACTGCCGAGACAATCTGCCGTCCATTGACTGTCGTTGTCAGGACACCTTCTTCACCAGAGAGGCAGTCGACAAAATACTTGAACTTCGCAGTCTCAAGATTGTCATATTCTTCATCTGATAATCTAAAACTTGTCTTTGCGTCTTTTGAGCTGGTATCAGTGACATCTGCAGTGATCATTATTGTGGAAAGCTGGAACTCATTCACTTTCCAAAACGAGAAGCCGACGTCTGCGACATTGAACTCTATCGTGTTTGTTCCTTCTGTCAGATAATCCGTCTTTATCTTGATCGGGTCGACAATCGATGAAGTTATCTCCTTGTTGAATACTTCATTTCCATTGAGTGTTATCTGCACTCGGCCATCATAAGTGCTTGCTGTGAATGATAGAAGAACTTTATCCACATTATCAAGGTCCTTCACATCAAAATCTATGCTTTTCTTCTCTTCAGCGAACCAGCTTTTCTTCAGGTGTATATCATTCTTCTCAAGTATCTTCGATCCACTCGTCTTTGAGAAAAGGCGTATGTCAGCGATATTATGTTCGACTTCATTTTCTGAGAAATAATCCAGTCTCTTCGGACTTTCTGATAATATTATCCGGTCGTTCTTGTCTGCTGTGCTTGTGCTGCCTGTCGAGTTCGATGTGACATTGCCTTCAAGCAACTCTTCTCTTATATCAGGTGGAAGAAAGAGGATGTACAGAAGCAAGAGTCCTGCAAGGAGCGCAACGACACTAGCGGCTCCTCCGCCAGTCTGTCCTTTCTTTGCATGACGGCCGGAAATGATAGATTTATCTCTCTCGTACATGAATATTATTACGCGAACCTTTATATATAAATATTTCTATCCAGAGAAGATGCTTGTCCAATACTCGAATATCCCAAAAGGAGAAGCCAAGGTCAGGGTCCAACACATGGATGATCTATGGTATCTGAGTCACATAATCGATATCAATGATTCTGTTAGTGGTCAGACTATCAGGAAGATAAAGATCGGTTCTGGTGATGAGATGAATGCCAATGTTGTGAAGAAAAAGATCTTTTTGACAATCGATGTCGAGAGGATAGAATTCCATAAAGATACAGGCGCTCTTCGTATAGGTGGTATAATCACAGCAGGTCCTGAAGATATCCCACGTGGGCAACATCATACTTTCAATGTTGAAGAAGGTTCAATACTTTCGATAAAGAAAAGAAATGGTTTTCTGAGACATCAGGTGGATAAGCTGAAAGAATCCGCAGAGAACAGATCCACTGGTTGCATGGTCTGCGCCCTTGATCGTGATGTCTGTCATTTCGCACTCCTGAAAAAATATGGTTTTGATATCATCGGGACAGTCTCTGGCGATGTGCAGAAAAAATATGCTGAAGGCCAGGCAAAAGGCAATTTTTATTCTGATGTAGCGAAACATCTAACTGATTATGTCGAAAGATATTCTATCAAACATCTTGTCATAGGCAGTCCTGCTTTCTGGAAAGATGAACTGAAGAAAGAACTCATGAAAAAAGGTCTACATGAGAAAGTCACCCTTGCATTCGCGACATGTAATTCGACAGGGCAGAACGCTATCGTCGAGATATTGAAGCGTCCTGAGACTGCGCAGCTTCTGAAAGAAGAACGCTCAGCAAGTGAGATGGGACTCGTAGAAGTATTGCTATCAGAGATATCAAAAAGCGATCTTGCAGTGTATGGCATCAAAGAGACTGAGAATGCTGCGAACATGGGCGCGGTGAGATTGCTTCTTGTGACTGATGCATTCATACACAAATCACGTGAAGCCGAGAATTACGGGCGGCTTGATAGGGTCATGTTCGCTGTCGAAAGATCAAAAGGTGATGTGCATGTCATTTCAAGTGATCATGAAGGTGGCCAGAAATTGGATGGTCTTGGTGGGATCGGTGGAGTATTAAGATATAAAATGATTTGACTTCTTCATTGTGAAACTTATTCGTCACTATTGAATCATCTTTCTGAAATTGCACTTTAGTTTTCGTCATTGGAAAAAGAAAACATTTTTATACTTGCTGTGTTTCTAAAAGACATAGGTTTTAGGGGATATTAGAGGAGAAAAACCTGATTTGCTCCTTGATGATTACATGTAGTATCTCAATGTTAGTAACTATTGTTAACTCGTCACTTGGGGTGAATTATTGTACGTTTACATTAATAGATAAATACAGGGTTAGGCAGTATAAAGGAGGGAACAAAAAATGATAGTGAAGGAAGAATTTCTAAGTAAACTAAGACGTTATTTCTCGCTCAATCTCTATGAAGTGAAGATTTGGGCTGCATTGCTTTCACGTGGTATATCCACCGCCGGTGAACTTTCTGATATCGCGAATGTGCCAAGAAGCAGAAGCTATGATGTTCTTGAGAGCCTAGAAAAAAAAGGATTCGCGATAACAAAGCTTGGAAAACCTATCAAATATATCGCAGTACCTCCTACTGAAGTCCTTGATCGTGTGAAGAAAAATCTAAAAGAAGATGCAGATTCAAAAGTCACAAGACTTGAAGAGCTGAAAGGCACCGAAGTACTTGATGAATTGAATTCTCTTCATAGCCAAGGTGTGGAACTAGTCGAGCCAAGCGATCTTTCTGGAAGTCTCAAAGGAAGGCACAATTTATACAATCATCTTGAGCTCACCATGAGAGGCGCTGAGAAATCCGTCACACTCATGACGACGCAGCGAGGGTTCATGCGAAAAGTGGAAGGGTTGAAGCCAGTCTTTGAGAAGCTCAAAGAAAGAGGTGTCGACATAAAGATCGCAGCGCCAGTAACAAAAGAATCGCTTGATGCAGTCAATGATATATCAACTGTGGCTGAAGTTAGGCATATCGATCATATCAATGCAAGATTCTGTATAGTGGATGGTGAACAGCTCATCTTCATGGTCCTTGATGACAAGGATGTGCATCCGACATATGATGTTGGGATATGGGTGAACACACCGTTCTTCGCGAATGCGTTGCAGGGTCTGTTCGAGCTCGCATGGAAAGACATGAAACCTGCGAAAGAGATGATAAAGAATTTTTGATTTTTCATTTTTTCTTTAGTTGAATTCTAATTACGGCTTTGTAGAAAAGTTCAAAATATAGAGTCCTTAAGCCGTAAGGCTTAAGAACAATGTAAACTATCTTTAATTTGAACAAAAA
>PCVE01000092.1 GCA_002762705.1 Candidatus Woesearchaeota archaeon CG11_big_fil_rev_8_21_14_0_20_43_8
CGAGTATGAAAGCGAGCATCGCTCTGTCGACAGCTTTGTATTCCACACGTAGCGGATAGTCCTTGTTGAACTGGACAAGAGCTGTCGGCGATAGTTTTGAGCCTTTCATGATCTTCTTCAGATATTCCACAGAATACTTTGCCTTGATA
Organism: Candidatus Woesearchaeota archaeon CG11_big_fil_rev_8_21_14_0_20_43_8; assembly: GCA_002762705.1. Lineage (GTDB taxonomy): Archaea > Nanobdellota > Nanobdellia > Woesearchaeales > CG08-08-20-14 > CG08-08-20-14. The sequence continues at coordinate 150 of PCVE01000092.1, forward strand.
GGCTCTCCGACCTCGTTCTCAATCTTTGTGTCGTCTGATCCTTCCATCTCGACCATAGCCTCAGAGAGATCGCCTTCCGCCTGGACGATGAATTTCTTGCCATCAACACCAAAGGTGACTGATTCTGCCACGACATCGACATCATCTATCGATTCATTCAATGACGCGGAATTAAGCCTGACCGAAAGTGGGAATTTTAGCTGCGGGACCTTCTGTTCCCTTTCATCAGATTCTATTATCGGAAGCGAGAAAGTCCTTCTTGATGCTCCTTTGAGCTCGACAGTCAGCTTTCCGCCATCCTTGCTTGTCTCGAGCGTAAGCATGTCGTTAGGTTTTGCTCTTGACAGGATCTGTTTCAGATTTGTGAGATTCACAGAAAGATCCATGTCTTTTTCGACATTGTATTCCACAAAAGTCGATGAAAGAAGCTTGAATATCACCATGACCACGTTCGCAGGGTCCATCGCGACCATTTCTACGCATTCTTTTGTTATCTTGAATTTTCCTTCGCTGACTAGATCCGAGATTATCGAGATGCTGTCTTTTAGGTATTTTGGTTCTGCTAGTGTCAGTTTCATCATATACCCCCCAGGTATAAATTATACGTTGAGTAGAAGAGTCTACCTTTATTTAAATGTTTTTGCTATAGCTCTTTATTAATGGAACATCGCTTCCAGTATCGGATAAGTCCCTCGATCTGGCTTAACTTTGTCTCCTTGAAAAGCTCCTCGCGAAAGCGCCTGTCGATACGGACACCTAGCTGAGAAAGCTCATGGTTGAGCTTACCATAAAGCTCTTTACCTTTCCTGTCAAAATCAGTCAGTATGATCGCATCCTTGAATTTATAAGCGATCTCTTCGCATACAAGATAGAGTGGTCTTCGCAATGTGAAGATGTTCTTTATCTCGAAGAAAGCAAGCGCTCTCTTGTCGCTTGTGCCTTCGACGATTATGGCTTTATCGCATGTCCTTACGTCAGATATCCATTCTGACAGAAATACGCTTTCATCTTTTTTTTGGTCTTCTTCTTTCATCACAATATTAATTCCTTCCGGTATTTTGTAAGGTTCCGACAGCCATCTTTGGTGACGACCACGATATCTTCTAGCCTGACACCGCCTATCCTTTCTTTGTAGAGACCTGGTTCTACAGTGATGATCATTCCTTTTTTGAGCCTCTCATCCGAAGCACCTAGATTTGGAGATTCATGGATATCGAGACCAACACCATGGCCTGTCCCATGGATAAAATATTTTTCCACACCATACTTTGTAAAAAAATCAACGACAGCCTTATGCACACTGCTCGCTTTTATTCCAGGTCGGATAGTCTTCATGGCGATCAGCTGGGCCTTTTTCACAAGCGAATAGAACTTTTTGATCTCTTCAGCCGGTTTTCCTTTACAGACTGTCCTTGTCATGTCAGAGAAATAACGATTTGTCTCTGATCTTGGAAATATATCGATGACCACTGGTGATCCGGCTCTGATCGGACCCTGACCACTATGATGAGGAAGAGCGCTATGCCCGCCGTTTGAGACTATGGTGTTCTGGTCGATACAACCATGCCTTGAAAGAGCCATCCTTATCTCCAGTTTTAGCATCTCAGACGTGAGTCTTTTCGATCTATAATAAAGATATCCGCCCCTTGGCCTTGATGTTTTCACCATGTTTATCGCTGTCTTCATCGCGTCTTCGGTCGCTCTCTGGACATTTTTTATCAACTTGATCTCATGAGTTGACTTGACTTCACGCTTTTTGAAAAAAGGCTTCTGCGAACTTAGCCTTATCCCGGACCGGCTTATCGTCTTTCCCCACTTCCATGGAAGATCGTATGGGACAAAGACTTCCTTTATCTTCATCTCTTTAAGCATCACGACTGCGATCCGCGATAGACCTCTACACTTTGGATTCTTGTAATTTTCGAGCCGCAGAACACTTATGCCTTTCTTCACTTGTCTCTTCGCGCGAGCGTATTCAAGTCTGTTCACAGCGATGAACTGGCTTTTTCCTTTCGCGATGAAGATGAATGGATCCAATGCAAGAAACCCTGTGGCATAATACATATCTTGATTGTCTTCGCTTCCTGCTATAATAAGACGGTTCATATCGTATCACCTGGTGCTGGTGGTTTATCCATTTTCACTGGCTTGACTTCTTTTACTTTTTCTCCATAGATGAAGACATATTCCCAAAGCAACCCTTGCGTCCTTGTCACTTCGACTTTGAACCCTGCATTCGAGAAGAGTTCGATGATATAATCATCCTTAGAAAGCCAATGCACGTTCGGGATGAGCTTGAAATATTTGTCATTCTCGACAACGCATATCTTCCCATTGATCGGCAACAATCGATTCAGCTCGAAAAGCACTTTATCGACTTCCTGCACATAACCCACCATATTTACGCTCGCAATCACATCGACGTTCGGCACATCAGGATGTACCCTTGTGGCATGCTCTTCATCATGGATGACATGGACATGGAAATGGCCTTTGTCCTTTATCCGTCTCTCGGTTATCCGTGCGCGTTTCTTCGATAGATCAGTCGCATATAGTTCGCCGCCAGGAAGTATTCTCACAGCAAGATCTTCTGTCAAAGTGCCCACACCGCAGCCATATTCAAGTAGCTTTTTCCCTTTGATATCTCCTAGAAGAAAAACGATCGAATCTATTATCTTCTGCGGCAGTGTGAATTTTTCTATGAAGAACGCAAGGAACGCGAGCGTGTCGTTTGTCTTCACGATGAAATACTTGTCGAAATGAGTCTCGACAAGAAGATATAATGGTATACCGACAAACATGAGAACCAAACCTTTTTTCACGATGCTTATCGCAAAAAGCCAATCAAGATAGAGCCATGCACAGAAACAGAAGACATAGATAATGATTATCAATGATGGTCCAACCTTTCCAAGCGGTGCCTTGAATGGTCTTTCTCTCGGTGGATCCTTGAATCGCCAGACGGTGACAGCGAAGATAGTGACAAATAGTACCATCATATTCAAAAATAAATACAATGCATGACCGACTTCATATGGATCTTTGTATCCTAAGATGAATTCACGCATCAGGAGAAGGAAGAAAGCGATGATCGCGATTGTTTGGAACATGATCGCTTTGTATGGAGTCTTTGTCTTTTTATGTATCTCAGCGCCCTGCTTGACAAAGAGCTTATCATCTGCCATGTGCTTTAGCAATCTTGCTCCAGTGACCGGCCAAAGCGCAGCACCACCGAGGATTATGAGATATGTCCCAAGCACAAGCGCCTTCTCTCCAAAAGGTCCCATCGTTATCTTTCCAATCAGGCCGAATGGGACGCTAGCTGATGCGAATATCTCAAGCGGAAGCACCCCAAGCGAAGCGATGAAATATGCAAGAAGCAGCAGAGTGACTATCCCTATAGTTATCATGAGTGCGTTTGGAAGTGTCTTCTCTGGATTCTTTGTATCATTCGCAAGAAAACTGACTGATTCAAAACCGAACCAAAGCTCAGATATCAGGAAAATAGTCATAGAAAGGAAAAGGATATTTCCTTCGATAGATGTGCTCTCAAAAAAAGGGATGAAATGGTCGACACTGAAAAAAGTATCGATTGTGCCAGATGAAAACAATGCAGGTATATTTATGAGCGATGGTATTATCGTCATCAGACACACACCAAGTGTGAGCACTCCAAATGTCGCGATCATAATAGTGCTGATATTAAGTCCTCTAAAAGCCATGTAATTCAACGCGACGATCCAAAAGATACCGAACAATATACCGACTATGACATATGCCGTGCCTTGGTATGGAAGTAGATACTCGACAGCCGCCACTATCGCAAGGGCCATGCTGAAGTTTCCGACGATCCATATCAACCATGCGACCATGAATGAACTGAATCGTCCGTAGGTCTCTTTAGCGATCTCATAGATTCCACCGCCTGTCGGGAACATAGATATCAATTCTGCGAAATACATACCCACCAAAAATGCGAACAATGCAAGTATCAACCAGGCGATTATAGCGGCAGCACCCATGTGCTTTGCGCTCATTCCAGCAAGATAATAGAAATCGCTAGCTCCAAGTATCGCAGCCATTGATATCAGGAAGATAGCCACAATGCCTATTTTTTTTATGGGTGCATCTACCATGTATCATATCATAGCACTTATTTCTTTAATAAAGTTATTGTGCAGCTCCATAAAATGTTCTATTGGTGATGTGGAATGTATATTTTGGTTTTTAATCCAGACTTTTTAAAGAATCTTACAGTGCAATAATTTTTTAAACTGGCCTGCACATTCATAATCTACTATGAAGATAGCTCCATCGATACTGGCTGCGGATTTCAAAAGGCTCTGCGAAGAGATCAAGGCAGTAGAGCCATTTGTCGAATGGATACATCTGGATATCATGGATGGACGTTTTGTCCCAAATATCACATTCGGGCCTGATGTCGTCAGGGAAGTGAGAAAGTGCACTAATCTTGTGCTTGATGCGCATCTCATGGTATCTGAACCAGAAAAATCAATCGAAGAATTCGCAAAGGCCGGTGCGGATTATATAACTGTGCACATTGAAGCCTGCGATGTGGATGCATGCATAAAATTGATACATGCGCAAGGCAAGAAAGCAGGTATCTCGATAAAACCAAAGACGCCAGTAGAAGAGGTATTGAGATTCATAAAGAACATCGATCTTGTCCTTGTGATGAGCGTCGAACCTGGGGCTGGCGGACAGAGATTCATGGAAGACGTGATGCTGAAAGTAAGAAAGTTAAGAGAACAGATCGACAGATTGGGCCTTGATGTACTTGTCTCTGTTGATGGCGGGATAGATCAGGAGACTGTGAAAGCGGCAAAAGAGGCAGGCGCAGATGTCATAGTCTCGGGAAGCTATATATTTGGTTCTAATGACTATGAAAAGGCCATCAACAAGTTGAAGATGTGATTATTTATGCTTGATAAAGATATGATCAGAAAAATCGCGAAGAACGCGAAGGTCGAATTGACAGAAGAAGAGACAAAAGAATTCCTTCCGCAGATAGAAGATGTCCTTGAATGGTTCAAGGCGATAGAGAATGCGCCGGACATGGAGATGTCCATGCATCCCATCAAGATCCGTGATGCGTTTCGGGATGACATAGTCGAACAATCCATGCCAAAAGAATATGCGCTTCAGGGCACTGATCATAAGAAAGATGGCTATTTCAAAGGACCGAGGGCAGTCTGATGGACCTTGAAAAAGTTCACAAAATGATAGAAGTATGCAGGAAGATAGATAAGAAACTGCATTGTTTCACGACTATCTGCGAAGAAGAGGCCATTTCGCAGGCAAAGGATAATCCAGCTGGAAAGCTTTCTGGAAAATTTTTCTCAGTAAAAGACTGCATCTGCGTAAAAGGCGTCGAATCATGCGCCGGCTCTGCTATCCTGAAAGGATACCGACCGCCATTTGATGCATTCTCTGTTCAAAGGATAAAAGAGGAAGGCGGGATCATCATCGGGAAGACATCACAAGATGAGTTTGGCTTCGGAGGTTTCTGCGTCAATACAGGTGTCGGCTTTGAGACGCCGAAGAATCCGATAGATGATACAAGGAGTTGCGGCGGATCAAGTGGCGGCGCTGCCTGTATCACAAAAGCATTACCAGATGAATTGAATCATGTTGCCCTTGCAGAGAGCACAGGCGGAAGCATAGCATGCCCTGCAGCTTTCTGCGGGACTATCGGTCTGACACCGACATATGGACTGGTATCACGATGGGGACTCATCGATTATGGCAACAGCCTGGACAAGATCGGACCTATCGCGAAAAATGTCCCCGACGCTGCGCAGATTTTATCCGCGATCGCGAAAAAAGATATCAGGGATTCGACATCTGTCGGATCTGATGGAGATTATGCATCTTATCTTGGAAAAGATATCAAAGGCATGAAGATCGGAGTTATAAGCGACAATCTTGGTGAAGGCACAGACCCAGCTGTCGCTGAGAGGATAAGAAAAGCGGTATCATACTTTGATTCAACTGGTGCTGAATATAATGAGATCAGCCTTCCATCTGCGGTCAGATACGGACTTCCTGCATATTACATCATCGCGATGTGCGAGAGCTCGACAAATCTCGCTAAATATTGCGGCATGAGATATGGCGCGAATGAGAAACTTGATGGGAATTTCAATGAATATTTCACAAAAGTGAGAAGCAGGTTCTTTGGAAAGGAAGCGAAAAGACGTATCATTTTAGGCACTTATGCAAGGATGGCAGGGTACAGAGATGCCTATTACATCAAAGCGATGAAAGTACGTACCAAAGTCATAGAAGAATACAAGACTGCGCTGAAAAAGTTTGATGTCCTTCTAAGTCCGTCTATGCCGATGGTAGCTCCGAAGATCGATGAGATAAAAGACCTTCCACCGATGAGACATTACATGGCAGATGCATGCACTGCTCCTGTTAATCTGGCTGGATTGCCTCACATTTCAATACCATGTGGGAATCACAATGGAATGCCTGTCGGTATGATGCTTATCGGCGATCATTTTTGTGAAGGCAAACTGATATCACTTGCTGATAAATTTGAGAGGGATCATGATGGGATTTGATGCAGATGTGGTCATCGGTCTTGAGATCCACGTAGGTCTTTCTACAGAATCCAAATTGTTCTGCGGATGCGCTGTCGATGAAGGAGAACCAAACAGCCTAACTTGTCCGATATGTCTTGGAATGCCTGGATCAAAACCAAAGTTGAACAGAAAAGCGGTCGAATATGCGATAAGGCTATGTCTTTCGCTTGGTTGTGAAGTCGCTCCTTTGATGATGTTCTCGAGGAAGACCTATTTCTATCCAGACATGTCCAAGAACTACCAGATAACACAGTATGAGGTCCCTTTAGGTTCGAATGGTGTATTGGAATTATCAGATGGAAAAGTTGTAGGTATAGAACGCGTGCATGTCGAAGAGGATCCTGCTTCGTTAGTCCATGCCGGATCGATAAGAGATTCCCCTTTTGTCCTTGTCGATTACAACCGCAGCGGGCATCCATTATGTGAAGTGGTCACAAGACCAGAGATGCATTCGCCAGAAGAGGCAAGGGATTTCATGAGACAATTGATCAATGTATTGAATTATCTTGGGATTTTCGATCCTAAAAGATGCATCATAAAAGCCGATGCCAATATCTCAATCAAAGAATCAGGCTATGTACGCGCAGAGGTGAAGAACATATCTGGGTTCAAGGATATTGAACGCGCGCTTGGATATGAGATCGCACGTCAGAGACAAGCTGTCGCTGAAGATAAGGTGATCATCCAGGAGACACGTGGATTCGATGCTTCGTCAGGGACGACTTTCTCCATGCGCACAAAAGAGACAGAAGATGATTATGGCTACATCCTCGATCCTGATCTTGTCGAATATGTGGTCGGAGAAGGATGGAAAAAAGACATCGCTGCCTCGATGCCTGAGCTTCCAAAAGAGAAACGGGAAAGATATGAGAAAGAGCTTGGGCTTTCTTCAGACGATGCACATGTGTTAGCATCTGATTATCAGCTGGTCTTGTTGTTTGAAAGGCTTGATATCGATCCCGTGCTGGCTGCGAGATGGATCAGGCGTGAATTTGTCCGCGTGATAAACTATCATT
>PCVE01000045.1 GCA_002762705.1 Candidatus Woesearchaeota archaeon CG11_big_fil_rev_8_21_14_0_20_43_8
TCCGTTCATCAAGATTGGAAGCATTATATGGGATTCGTACATTCCATTCGATGTATTTCCTTATCTGTTCAGCCTTATCCCAAAAAATCTGTTCTAGCATGAAAAGACTTGAATCTTTAAGTGTCGCAGGCATCACAATACCGATCTCTTCACCACCATATCTGCAGATAGTATCTAGTCTACGCGTCCTGCCCTCAAGAAGGCCGCTTACTTCGATAAGCCCGTTGGTTATGAGCGACATCACTTCTGTTGAGACGTCTTTTAGCACTTTGTCGCCAGCCTGATGACCTGCTGTGTCATTGACGCTCTTGAAAAAATCTATGTCGAAAAGCATCAGCCCAACATAGCTGTCATCAGTCCTATAGCTTCGCATGATCTCTTCTTCTAATTTCTTATCAAAATGACCCCTATTATAGAGTCCCGTCAGGGGATCCCTGATACTTTGCTCCTGCAATCGATCCACTTTTGCACGAAGCAACCGATTATCGTTCTGAAGGACAGAATTATGGATCTCTGCCTTTGCATAGGCAGATTTGAGAGCATGCACTATACGCGCGACATTTGGATCAAAGTTCATATCTCCAAGTATCTCTTCTAATGGTTTTCCATCGATAATTATCTCTTTTACCATTTTTATAACCAGTCATGCAAATTATAAACAAATTTCATGCAGATATTATATTAGTTATTGTTGAGCTATATAAACCTTTTGATTTATAACTACCCACAAGTAATTACATTGATAATTTAAACATATTCGAAATAAAGTTTAAATACCCAATCATCATACTTCATATTTCAAGGGGGTCCTGATACTATGGTAGATATAATTACAAAAGTCATGAAGCGAAACGGCAAAGTGACCAGATATGATGAACATAAGATAACTGAGGCTATATTCAGAGCAGCAGCCCAGGAACATGGAAAAGACCGGAAAACAGCGGCCATATTGGCTTCAAAAGTCACATCATATCTCAGCGCAAGCTTTAAGGATTCTTTACCGAACGTAGAAGACATCCAGGATATCGTCGAATATACACTCAAGATAAACGGCCATATAAGGACCGCTGAAGCATATATGATCTATAGGGCAGGAAGAGCAGGAGTACGGGCAGGATTGATAGCAGAGAATTGCTTTGTGCCTGACGGTGTCCCTAGGCTGAAAATCGATCAGGTAAAACGGTGGAACAACGCTCATAAATGCGAGACTATAGCGCAATTGAACGAATGGATCGAAAGCGAAAAATTTGAGGATCTTATGAACGCTTCTATAGTACAATATGAAAATGACGTCACACAGGCAGCAGACATGATCCTGAAAAGGCCAGACATAAGGCTTGTCATTGTCGCTGGACCATCATCATCAGGCAAGACCACCACTACCTGCAAATTAGGAGAGAGACTCGCAAGATATGGAAAGAAACTAAAGACCCTGAATGTCGATAATTATTTCCACAGCCTGGACGAATATGAAGTCGATGAATTTGGAGACAGGGATTTTGAGAGACCAGAAGCACTCAGGATAGATCTTATCAATGAGCATCTGTCAAGATTGCTGAAAGGAGAGACAGTCAAGATACCATTCTATGATTTCAAGCAGGGCAAACGTTTTGATGAGAAACAAGAATTCAGCGTGAAACCAAATGAGATAATCCTGCTTGATTCTCTTCATGGGCTCTATCCTCGGATGACAGCTGCAGTTCCTGATGAACAGAAGTTCAGATTATATATCGGCACATTCAATGTGCTAAAAGACCTCGATGGTAATTTTACCAGATGGACAGATATCAGATTGCTTAGAAGGATGCTTCGTGACAGAGATCACAGGAATCATCCGATCGATGAGACTTTAGGACATTGGCATTATGTGAGGAATAGCGAACTCAAGCATATAATCCCATACATCAATACTGCCAATTATATCGTGAACGGCGGACTTGCATTTGAATTGCCAGTCTTGAAAAATCATATGGGCGATGACTTTCCAGATCCAAAGCAATTCGAAGGCGATCCGAAGAGAATCGATGCGTATCTTCGTGCAGTACGCATAAGAAAATTGCTTGAATCGGTAAAAGAACTAAAAGATACTTCTATCATACCAAAAGATTCTCATCTCAGAGAATTCATCGGTGGAAGCGTGTATGAACAACATTGAATGGAAAGGTTTTTATCTTGATTCCTTTTCCATCTGGTGATGGTACATGTTTTGCTATATACATTGATAGCTGTCTTCATAGTAAGCGCGATATCTCTGATCGGGGCTGCTACACTTGCTATACGTAAGAAGACACTTGAACGATTCCTGCAAGTCATTGTCGCTTTCGCTGCTGGATCGATGCTTGCGGCCGCTTTCTTTGATCTCATGCCGGAAGCATTTCATGATCTTGGCGAGCAAGGCACTAATGCTGTGCTGCTTGGATTATTGTTCTTTTTTCTCATTGAAAGATATATCCATTGGCATCATTGCCAGAAAGAATGCTGTCATATCCACCCGATGACTTATCTGAATCTGATCGGTGATGGCGTACATAATTTTGTCGATGGAGTGATCATTGCGGCCGCGTTCCTGACGAGTTTCCATGTCGGACTGATAACGACCCTTGCGATTGCGCTGCATGAGATTCCGCAGGAGATAGGGGATTTCGCGGTATTGATCCACGGCGGACTCAAGGCAAGAAAAGCGCTCTGGCTCAATTTCCTATCGTCGCTCACTGCGGTTGCAGGAGCCATCATCGGATATCTTTTCCTAAACACAATAGAAGGGATCACACCATATATCCTCGCGATAGCTGCTGGCGGTTTCATCTATATCGCGACTGCTGATCTACTGCCTGAGCTTCACAAGGAATGCGAGAAAAAGAAGATATATTTGCAGACAGCGGCACTTCTATTCGGCGTATTGGTTATATACTTCTTTTTGCATATATTCAGCCATGGACATTGATGATATGATCAAATTCAATATAAGCCTTCTCTAAATTTCTGGGCAAAGCAATTGTATAAAACCGAGCCAATATTCATAAACACGGCCAACGGACTTTCTGTCCTTTTGGCCTTCTTTGTCACTTGCATCACTGCTTTGCGCCCGTAAAGACGCAGTCGATTCTTTTTATTCAGTCAATCGAAAACGACCACCCCTGGTCACAGACCAGTGGCATAATTCGCAAAGCGAATTATAAATTTGCTTAAAACTGCTTTGCAGTTTTAAATTCTGCTTTAGCAGAATTTAGCAAACTTAGCTCCGCTTCGCTCCGAGTCGTTTTCTCGGACCCTTGCATTTCCACTAAATCACCACTCGTCAATAAACGAGTGGAAATGCAAGATTATATTAAAATATTGTCAAAACCCAAGAAATACGTAGAATCTCAAACATCTACACCTTACAACGAAAGTGAAAAAAGAAATATCAATATCATAAAAATGCGGTAGGCGGTCGCTATAATATTGCCGCATTTTTAGGATGCTCGGCGACACCAAAACTGCAACCCTAATGGGTACAGATGACTTGTCGCCGACATAAAATCAGAACTTCTTGAATTTGGCTGCGGTCTCGGTCAGATCGACATGTCCAAGGAACATAGCTCTGCAGCAGTATCGTTTCATATCGAGAGCGTCAAGAATCTCTCCTCGATCTTTTGTCTTGGATTTCTCTTTGAATTCTTCCCACAGGTGACCTATTGGTTTTCCGCATGAAAAGCATCTGACTGGTATAATCATTATGAATCACCTGTATGATTTTTGTCTCTTTGATCTTGCCATACCGTGGCAGTTTGGTTTTGACTTCTCTTTGACTCGTGTATCTGCGACTAGAAGTGTCCTGTCATATGCGACAAGTGTCTCTCGTACAGATCCACCAACTAACTTGCAGAGTCCACGACACAACGCAATCCTAACTGCATCTGCCTGGCAGGTTATTCCACCGCCTGCGACAAGGACATCTGCATCGACTGATAATCTGATATCATCACCAAGAAGCAAGAGCGGTTCCATGATCCTGTGCCTGACGACCTTCGGATTCAATTTGTCGATCGGAATCTTGTTGACACGGATTATTCCTTTTCCTGGTCTAAGTGTAGCTCTTGCGATGGCAGTCTTTCTTTTTCCAGCTGCTTGTATGATCTGTTCTTTCTTGCTCATATTTTAGCACCAAGTTGACGTGATAATTCAAGTATCGTGACGTATTTCAATGTCGGCAATTTAGCCATATCTGCGCCGTCGACAGTCTCTGCTTTCTGATCCTTCAGTTTTTCAGGGACTCCGATGTAACACATGACACGCTTGAAGGCTGATTGTCCTCGCTCTCTTTTGTAAGGAAGCATGCCCCTTATGGTCCGCCTGACTATCCTGTCTGGCAATCTTGAAATGAATGGTCCATGTGTTGGTTCGCCTCGATCTCTCCTTTGGAGATATCGGCCGATTGTCACTTTCTTTGGACCTGTTATGATCGCTTTCTCGCAGTTGATGACATTTACACGTTCACCTAGAAGAGCCATCTTCGCAGCTTTTGTAGCAAGCCTTCCAAGCACCATGTTAGTTGCATCGATTATCATTTTATCCTATAATCCTCACTTTCTTGGCTTTAGGGTTCTTCTTTAGAAGCTCACTTATCGTGAGCACATCAGATTTTGCATCCTTCATCTTCACGATGGCTTCATCTGAGAATGTGAATGCTGAAACAGTCAGCTTATGATCAAGTTCACCGGATGCAAGGACCTTTCCAGGGACGATGACTACATCGTTCTCCTTTGTGAATCTGTTGAGCCTTGAAAGATTGACAACTCGTCTCTGACGAGAAGGTCTCTCAAGATCCTCTGCGATTCTTCTCCAAAGAGGAACATTCTCTTTTGAGGCTACAGTCTTAAGCTCTGTGATGAGCATCTGTAGGTGGATGTTGTCTGGTCCGGTTCGTTTCATTTTGATCGTTTTTTTATTTTTTGACAATGATGCGGGGGACGTGATTTGAACACGCGTACCCACTAAGGGACAAGGCCCTCAACCTTGCGCATTTGACCACTCTGCCACCCCCGCACGTATTTTATCATGCGGGTGAATCACATCTATTTCTTCAGTAGTTTTGCGAATTCCGTCAATTTCTCGTCCATTATTGCGCAAGTCTCAAGCAGAGCATCTTTCACTGAAAGCTGTCCCCATGATTCTGCACAGACGATGAAATCTGTTCCGGAAGGTTCAAGTTTGACTGTACCGCCTGAGACTTTTTCACATGCACCGCATAGGTGGCAGTCAAAAAGTTTGTTCTTGACGATACTCACTTTTCCTCCTTTTTTTTCAAAGACGCCTTTAGGGCAGCATTCGACGACTTCATCGACATTTGTGACTGTCCCAATCGCGATCTTCGGCATATATTTATAATACATATGGCCAGGACTCCATTTCATATGGTTCCTGCCTTTTCCTAATACTGCTGTCGCCTCAAGCTCGATCGCCTGATCCTTCAGCAATTTGACAATAGGAGTCTTATCGTGTATCAATGTGGCTTTTGGATCTGTGCTTTTCACATCTTTTGCGATGACTTCTGCTGGACCTGTGACATTGAGCTTCATCTTGAGCTGGCATTGTGCACATCCTTCGCCTTCACATTTGCATTTATCAGGAAGATTATATGATTTTAGGTCTGTCTTGATCGGCATAAGACCAAGCCTATGCGCCACAGTCTCATCATAATGGATCGAGCTGTTCTGACGGAATTCCACATCTTCGATAGCGAGTGTAGGAACTTCATCGATGTACAGACGCCTGATAGTATTTGCGAATGCTGGAGTGGTCTTTTCAAGAGTGAAAATCATCTCATTCTCATCGTTATTGAGCACTGTGATGTTCATACTCTTCTACCTCTCTTTCCGCCTTTCTTTCTGCAACGGTCATGTGGCATCGGTGTTATGTCTTCAATCACTCCAATCCTCATGCCCATCCTTGATAATGCTCTGACAGCAGCCTGAGCACCTGGTCCTGGGTTTGATGGGCCGTTGTGGCCGCCCGGAGCCTTGATCTTGACATGCAATCCGGTTATACCCCTTTCTCTTGCTCCTTCAGCAGCTCTTTTCGCTGCATTCATAGCGACAGTCGGGCTTGATTCAAGTCTGTCTGACTTGACACACATACCACCTGAGCATTTAGCGATTGTCTCAGTGCCGGTTATGTCTGTAATATGGATTATAGTATTATTATATGATGCATAGATATGAGCTATGCCCCACCTGATTGTTCCTTGTTGATTTATCATTTTTATGCCTTCACTTCGCTCTCGGTCGCTGGACCTGCTGGTTCAGCTTTCACTGAGCGTTCTGGATGCTGATCATCGATATATGCTGAATTATCTGCGAATGTGATATTGCTTTCATCGAGTTTTTTTACCAGAACAGATGGTACGTTGGTCTTCTTTCCATTGAGTACAACATGTTTGTGTACGATGAATTGTCTTGCCTGCCCCATGGTCCTTGCAACTTCTTTTCTCACAAGAACTGTCTGGAATCTTCGTTCGAGAAGATCACGGGTTGTAAGAGTAAGGATTTCACTTAGTTTCGCATTATCCGAAAGTAGACCATATGAGGTGACTTTATCGATAAGCTGTTTTTTCTCGATATCAGCCTGAGCTGAAAAAAGACCAGTAAGTTTCTTTGCCTGCGAAGTGAATCTCTTAAGCTGTGCGACAGCTTTCCATATCTCCTTCTTATTTTTCAGGCCATACTCTTTCATAAGTACCCTTTCTTCATCGATCCTTGTCTTCTGCCAAGGATGTGATGGATTTGAATATTTTTTCTTGGGTTTCTTTATATCTCCCATTTGTCAAGCACCTTTAACTATTTCTTTCCGGGCTTCTTTTTCTGTACACCAAGACTTCCGCCCTTCTTGCCTTTATTTCTTCTGAAATTTGATCTGGTCCTCTGACCACGTACTGGTAGACCAGCTGAATGCCTTACACCACGATAACATTTGATCTTCCTGATCCTCTTGATATCATTTCCCTTTGCGAAATCAAGATCTGTTGTCAGGACGTGCATATCTTCGTTGGTCTCATAATCTCTTTTCCTGTTGAAAAGCCATGTAGGAAGATCGAATTGTGCAGGGTTCCTTATGATCTCATCAAGCTGTTTCGCTTCTGCATCAGAAAGGGTACCGCATTTCTTGGCTTTCGGAATTCCTGCGACTGACAGGACTGCATTCGAATACATGAAACCGACGCCTTTGATTTTTCTAAGAGCATTATATATAGACTTTGCTCCATTGAGATCTGTATTGACGATACGGACAATGTGTCGGTAGTTTTTATCTTCTTCCATGTTGATAACCTTGATAAAGTCCCTAGGGAACTTCAGAAAAAGTGATCTGAAGCCCTATCAGCGCCCATTATGGACTCGGACTCTTTGTATGTTCTATGTGGAGAATGAGAGGTGATATTTAAACTTTTCGGATGA
>PCVE01000083.1:0-12455 GCA_002762705.1 Candidatus Woesearchaeota archaeon CG11_big_fil_rev_8_21_14_0_20_43_8
TGTGTGTTCTGTGCTCTTATTCTACTTGTTGTTATGGTTCTTTTTCGCACCGATTATCAATAATATATTAAATGATATCCTCATCACGGGACAGGCAGCGCAGAATGATCTGGATATCGCGTCGATGATAACTTTCGACGGTCATGTCAACACCCTTCTTATGGTCCTTGGAATGTTCATCTCTGTCTTGTTCATCTTCTGGTCGCTCATCCAGGGCTATCTTTGGAGATTCACATCAGATATGGTCGGAAAAGAAGCAAAAACATGGCCATATATATTCCGTTTTTCGCTAGTCACTTTCATTTTCATTGTGCCTGCGACAGCGATCATGCTTGCAGGAGCGAAGCTCACATTCGGCCATCTTGCGCAAGTCCAGCTTGTATTGATCGCCATCACCGGCATTATCATATCGATCATGATTCATTTCATGCTAGTCTCATATACATGTATCACAATTAAGACTGGGATCGTCCCAGATATCATGCATACTCTTGGAAAAGGGGTGTATCTTGGATCCAGATATCTTGCTGGATATCTGGTCGCATATCTCTTTTTGGGGCTGCTCCTTTTCCTGATCGACAACGTGCTCAATATATTTGGATCATTGAATAGCTATCTCTATCTGATATCAGGTATCATCCTCGTATTCACGACTATCGCGTTCTTCAGGATATACTTGATACAATTCAAAAAAAATATATTCAGAATTTGAACCCTAGTTTGACTGCTGCGTTATGGGCTTCTGTCGTCCAGTTGTATTCATATGCGCCTGCTATCTCGAATATGCCAAGCATTGTCGAGAATCCGCCAGTCAGCAGATGGTTGCCACCTTGGCCGAACACATCACGCTGGTTTATGACAAGCCCTAATCTTGGAGTAAAATTGATCCTCTCCTTTCCAAGGATATATGAAGTGCCAAACTGCCATGTCGGTCCTTCATGATGTCCGACATCCTCAAGATCAGTCGCGACTACCCAGTCTTTGATGCCTAGCATGTAGAGTGGATGCACTGCGCCACCGATAGCCATCCTCTGCATATCCTGTTGCGATGTGCCATCACTGTACCATGTCTTAGCATAAGTGTTCTGTAGTTCCATAGCAAGCCGTGCGTTGACATAAGGATCATTGAAGTCCAATGTCGTGTAAAGATCCACAGCAAACCCATTCCCTTCCTGACATTCAAAATCAGATATATCTATATCTTTATCGTCTTTCATCTCTTTCTTGAAATGGATGGTATACATGGGGACAAGCCATCTGTGGAATCCTTTAGCCTGGATACCTGCTGCGAGCTTCGCTTTTTTCCATAGACTCATGCCACCATAGCCATAGCTCAGGAAGCCGCCTGCATCTGCTCTTCCTTTTGCCTGCAATACATCCATATCCTTTCCGATATCGATGTGTTTTGGCTTTCCATCTTTTCCAAATACAAGTGAGGATTCATCCAGTCCTTCAGGAAGTCTCACTTTCGCTCCGACCTCTGATTCAGCATATGCGCCAAATTGGAATCTGCCGACTTTCGGCGAGCCAAGGTTTATCCTGACAGCCTCTAGACGTATCCTTGTGTCTAGATCGAACTTCACTCTATCTATAATACCTCTCAAGGTCGTAAGCTTATGATCCAAAGAATAATCGCTTAGCCCCATAGTGTCCTTGAAATCCATCACATCAGGAACAAGCCTGTATACATCGATGAATTCTGAGATGCTCATGTTGACATCAGATTCAAAAAGTGACATATAGAATGCTTTTTTGCTGTCTAATGCAGCGTTCGCAGGGTTTTTCGTGTCAAGAGCGACATCGACACCACCCATGGCTCTTTGTTCTGTCGATTCCACTTTTCTTGGCCTAAGCATAGTATCTGCCGATGCGACAGAGCCCATACCTAAAAGTGCGCATAATCCTACTACCATCACTTTTTCGTTCATTTTTTGGATCCCTCATCAAGTTTCATTGTGATATTTGTTTGATATAAATAATAAAATAAGATTATACTCTGATTTGAGGGGGTTTTATCAGACTATTTATAAGTGTTTCTATCGAAACGGTGCTGTAGAAAGTCATCTTCTTTTGGAGATATATGTCCCTCTTTTAAGCTTTGAGCACCCTGCCCTATGGTCTGCGTGCGCTGTTTTGCCCTGTCTGTCAGACCTTATATACATGATGGATCAAAAATAGCAGGGGCAGACTGTGTCCGGGCCGCTTTAAGCAGTCCGGGACTCTGCGAAGCGGAGATATGAAAAAGATCTGGTATCGGTGATCAAGACAAGACTTTCTACAGAGCCTATCGAAACAATACTATCAGGAAACCTTCTATCAATCCGGCAAGCACAAGAAGAGGCACGACAAGAAAGATATAGACGATAAAAGCCTCTTTGAAGGCAGATTTCACTATTCCTTCTCTTTTTTTCTTGGACCTAAGCCCGAATGCTTTGATCCAAAGCGCAAGCCCGATCCTAAGCCCGAAGGCCATGCTGAGGCATAGAGCAGGGATCTCGAATATCCCATGCGGTATTATCTTCATGAAGACAAGCGGACCTGCTTCTGTCATCTTGTCCATCGCGACGATCCCAATGATGAAACCATTGACCGTCGCAGAGAAAAAAGGCACGATCACAGTGAATCCAAGAAGCAAGACAAACAGAGCGCTCTTGAGATTATTCAATATGATGAACGATGTTATCTCGATAAATCCCTTGCCGAGAATCTTGTCCACCAAAGAATTCACAATAGAATCTATGGTCGCCTTGAATGCGTGAGGGAAAATCACACCGACTAGGAATGATATGAGCATGACAAAGAACATGAGTGATACAAGCCTTCTATGCTTGCTTGCGAGCCTGCAGGCAACAAGGAAATTCTTCCGTATGGGATTCATCTCTTTTTCTCCTCTATGCTTTTTCGCAGGCGCGGAATGACTTTGTATGCCATGACTGCGCCAATTATCATGATTATCCAGAAATGAAGCCCAGGAATCATCCCAAACACCATCAATATGAAGCTTCCGAGCACAATTACCAAGACAGCCAGCGATATGACTTTCATCATCAATTCAATACGTTCTGTTCCCATCACGCCGATAGTTAAAAACCGAAAGTTTTTAAATGATTCGTTGACATTAGAGAAATCTATCTAAATGGAGATAACAGACAAGCCAAAAAAGAAGCGAAAAAAGATCAACAGACCAAAGAAGAAACCAGAACTATTTGTGTCTTCACGTTATCTTGAGCCGCGCTGGAGTTTCATGGCGCAGGATAAAAATCAGACCGCTTATATAGAAGGCATATCTGTAAAAAAGCTTGCTGAGAAATATGGCACCCCTGTATACATAATGGTCGAAAGTGAGATCAGGACCAGATTACGGCGTTTCAAGGCTGCGTTTCCATATCCAAAACTTGAGGTCCAATATGCTTCTAAATGCAACAGCAACCTTGAGATTCTTAGGATAATGCGTGAAGAAGGCCTGAATCTTGATGCATCAAGTGCCGGTGAATTGATCCTTGGTCTTCTTGCTGATTTTGAACCAAAGCAGATGATGTTCACGAATCTATACAAGTCAGAGCAAGATATCATGTTCGCGGCGAAGCTTGGCATCCAGGCGATCACTATAGATTCCATAGAAGAGCTCAAACGTGTCATAAAGATCACCGATGCTATCGAGATGAAGCTTGATGTCTTCCTCCGGGTGAATCCGATCATCACACTAGGCAAATATACGTCGAAGCATCAGCAATATGGAATCCCTCATGAATATGTGAAGACAGCGACTAATATCGCTCTGAACAGCAATAATGTGAATCTTGTCGGATATCATTTTCATGGAAGTTATATCGAGAATTGGAATGTCTATCTGATGGCTGCGCAGAAACTATTGAAGCTGGTGAAATATGCGATGGATGAAGGAGCGAAGATACGTGCGATCGATCTTGGCGGCGGATTTCCAGTCAAGTACTCTGCGAAGAAGATATTCACTCCAGAAGACATGGGTGTCAAATTCATAAAGGAATTTCGTAAGCTTCTGAAGAAATATGATCTGCCTGAGATAAAACTCATTTTCGAACCTGGTAAATTCTTTGTAGCAAATTCCGGTGTCGCACTCGTCAGGGTCGTCAGCAGAAAAAATCTTGGCCACAAGAAAAAAGTCATCACTGATGGCTCTACATATGCTATGCTTCCTGACCCACTAGTCTACAAATCATACTATGACATCTTACCAGCCACAAAGATGGGGAGCAGATGGAGACAACGTTATGATATCTGCGGATGCACATGCGATTGTATCGATATCCTTGGGAAAAACAGGTATCTACCGACCATGAAAGAGAATGACCTTCTCGCGATAATGGATTGCGGCGCATACAGTAATGTGATGGCTTCGAATTTCAACACACTGAAGAGGCCACCAATGATACTCGTACGTGAAGATGGAAGCACAAAATTGATCCGTAGAAGAGATCGGTATTCTGAGATGTTCTCGCCTGAGCTGGATGTCCTGAAGATCGCAGCACCAAGCGAACTAAAAGCGCTCTATAATCTTTATCGTGTCAATCTCAAGAAGATGTGGGGAATCTCAAAGAACGGCAAGAAGTGACAAATTATTTTTTACCTTTATCTAGCTCAAAAACATAGCCGTCAATATAATTTATTCTAACGATATTCCATCCATTGATCTCATCGATTAGATCTTCAACAGCTGTGCTTTCTAAAAATTTTATCTGCGAGATACCTTTTGACCAGTTTTTGTTGACTAGATTCAGAAGGCATCTATTTGTTATATTCACATTATATATCTTTAAAGACTTCACTGAAGACGGCATATGGTCAGATATCATCTCAACAGTCTCTGAAAGTGAGATCATATCTGGTCTGCTTGCCACATACAGTATAACATCTGATCCCATAAATAATCTAAGTTGGACAACACCCCTCATGAGCCATTCCTTGTTGAGTTCTTGCAGAGAATAATGTCGGAGGGCGACACTTGCTTCTGAAAAAAAACCATCGTCAAAATCTCCAAATTTCACATAGCGAAAACAAAATCTCATGTAAAAATCATCAATCGCTTTATGCTGCAATCTCTCTAGATTGCACTTTCTTGCGAAATTATAATCTCTATCATGTGCTATCGCACCATGTGATAATTGTATATATTCACCCATAGGATCTCCCATCTCGCAGAGTCTATCAGCATAGACGAGCCACTCCTCGATGTTTTTTGGGTCTGTCACTATCTTGTCCCTTAGATTGCTTGACATATCGCAAAGAATTATTGAACGCTTTATAAGAATATCGTTCACACATCACATATACCAGCCCAGCTGCTATCGAAGATATGTAAGAATGATCTAGATAAAATCATCCTTCTCCTTTTTAGCTTTTATCGCCATAGGTGATTCGCCGCCGTGCCAAGTGAAACGAGGACGGACACGCATCGGATACATCCTCTCGTTCGTGTCATCGAATATGACAGCTGCGCCATGCACACGAGGGAGATTGTCAAGCGCGATTGTCAGGCCTTCACGCATGTAACTCTGCATGAGCGTGCCAAGAGCATCTGTGTCGATCTTCGCTGTGATACGATGTGAAAGCACTATATCTGATTGGGTCATCACATCGCTATGTATCTTGCCTGGCTGCTGTGTGGCGAGGATGAGTGAGATGCCTGGCTGACGGCCTTCACGCATTATGGTCACAAGCGGATCAGTCGCTGGATTCTTCCCGTCTTTAGGCAAAAATTCGTGTGCCTCATCTATGACGAGCCAGACAAGTGGCATCTCCTGCTTTGACCCTGCATTTGAGTCTCCAAAATAATGTGTTACATGATGTATCGCTTCATATTCCTCGTTCTTTCGCGCGACCATCCTTTCGATGAACAGTTTCTGTGCGACAAGACCAACTATAAGCGCTTTTATCTTCCAGCCACCGGGCGCAGTGGCATAACAACTCACGTCAAGCACAGTCACCTGTCCGCCTTTCGCGAGGTCTTTGAGTGGTGTCCCGTTCTTATCGAAAACACCCCATGCCTTTGTGCCAAGAAGCCTGTTCTCGACAGCATCACGCACAGATTTCTCTGACCTTGTGTCTTCCTGCACTGCTTGTATCATCTGATCCATATCGTACTCTCCCATAGTCTGTTTAAGACGATATATCGTCCTCTCAAGGAGAACACCCATCGGATCATTAGGAGATATCTCAAATGTCATGCACCAGTCAGCAGAATCAAGCTCTGATGGCTTCACTGAGAAAGGATAATCTGTCGGGATGCCTTTTTCTTTATACTTGAGATAATACTGCTTTGGTGTGAAGATCTTCACATCGAGCCCTTTTGGCCTGAATCCCCATTCATTCAGCAGTATCTCATCTTTCTTGTTCGGATACTTCATGGTCCAGTAGACACCCATGGTATCGAGCATGATTATGCTCAGGTTCTGCTGGACATCCTCTGGCAGATCAGAAAGACCTTCGGCGATGACACCCATTGTATATGATTTTCCGCCGCCACGCTTACCACAGATGAAGAGGACGTGGGCTCGCGCTATATCCATGTAGATTTTATTAGATAATGAAGTCAACTGGCCCATCTTGACGAATTGCTTACCTAATAGGACGCAGCCATCAAGGCCGAATTTCTTTTTATCCGAATCGGTCCTCCCTACCGTGATATCAACGACCATACTATGTTATTTATAAAGAAATCCTATTTTAAACCTTCGCTTTTTAGCGTATGACGTCTAGTTTAGGTAGTGCGATGTGTCTGTCTTGCACTGTCTGTTATATATGGAATGCTTATTTGGTCTTGAGTCTTGGGATATTATGGTATGATTGTCTTATTCTGTTCGTATTTGGTAGTGTTGCTTACTTTGGTGTGAGGAATGAGCTGAGAGCTGTGAACTTATATCTCATATCCCATACCTCAGGCCCCATAGCCCATAGCCCACATCACAGATACCATAAGACAGAATCTATGCAAATACAACAACATTCTCCCCACACATTTGAGAGCTATTTGCACGCAAAATAGAGAATAAGACATCCTTATATCATTGTCAGAGAACAATATAGATAGATGATAGTAGTAAGACCCTTATGGAGACTGGTAATCTTATTTCTTATGCTATTTTTAGTCTTAAATGTTGTATCGGCCACAGGACTGGTCTCACCTGCGAAAGTCTCATATATCAACATCTTACCTGGATGCACTGTATCAAAGACCATATACTTTCAGAATGCTGGCAATGCAGGCACCCTGACCGAGATAATACCTGAAGGTGAGATCAGCAGCTGGATAAGCACAGAGATCATCGAGAGAGGCATACCTGGTGCTGATGGAATGCCATCTCTGGAAATTATGACCCATATCCCTGATGATACAGAACAAGGACGATACGGTGGTGGCCTGACACTCGCATTTACTAAAGACGCGACTATCGGAGGTTATCAAGAGACATATATCGAACGTATTAATATCGATATCACGATCGGAGAAGACAAGATCAAGGGAATCAAACTGCATGACGTCGATGTCAAAAAAAGTGATGTGGACTCACCATCGGCATTCATGATTGACATAGAAAACCTTGGAAACACTGATGTGGAAATAGATGAGACTATAACGATAAACGGCCCAGAAGACAGAGTGATCAAAAATAAAGAGAGATTTCTTCCTTTTGAAGAGAAGAACATCCTCATCTTCGATGATCCTTTCATCATACCAGGAAATTATTCTGCTGACGTGACTGTCGCAGCAGGTGATTTTATAGAGACATCAACGAAGTCTTTTATTGTTGAAGATAAAGGTGATCTCATAAGGAAGATTGACATACAGAAAGTCAGCATCGATAAGACAGCAAAGCCAGATGAGAAGATGCAGATATATACCACTGTGAAAAATGTCGGCGAAGTGGCGACAGAGATCCGTCCTATCCATACGATCAGCACAGAAGAAGGATATGAGAAGAGGATAATCGGAAAAAGCACCGTGCTTGCAGCAGGTGAGATTGCAAGACTGACCACAAAATTCATCGCAGATGCCATCGATGCATATCAGATAGACACTCATGTAGCTTTTGAGAACACAATCACTGATTCTATCAAAACCAATTTTGTTGTGACTGATGAACCTGATGCAGTAGCGCTTTCAACCGGAAAAGGGCCGTTGTTCATCCTGATCGTCGCGCTTCTTTTCGGCACACGGACAATCATCAAAAAAAAGATCCAGGCCAGAGAACATGGTGCTTGAATCGATAATCCGTCCAGGAGATGCTGAAAAGAAAAACATCTCCATATTGATGATGGGTGTGGCCTGCGCAGTCATCGCAATTGTCCTTTCGACGATTTTGTTCAGTCCATTCGCTAGCCTTATGATGGTGTTCCTGACAGTAATGGGATGCGCTCATCTTGTATTCGCGTTGATCGTCGCTGAAGAGCACAGAGAAGAGGTCAGCACACATGTCTGGAAGACACACAGCAGAGCCATCAAGGCATACCTTCTGCTCTTTGTCGGTTTCGTCCTCGCGTTCTCGATCTGTTATGTCTTATTGCCTGAAGGTGATCTTGGAAATTCATTCGCGGCACAGCACAAAGCCATAAACATGATCAACGGAAGATGCCTCCCTGTCGAAGGCGAGAGACCATGCGCGCTTGGAGACGCAGTAAGTGGCGCAGCGATCCTATCAAAGATAATATTCAACAATGTGATTGTCATGATTGTCGCGTTTTTCCTATCTTTCGCATATGGATTCGGCGCATTGATCGTCATCACGTTCAATGCGTCAGTCATTGGGGCCGCGATTGGTGATTTCATACGCACAAGACTCGCGCTCGGCAGCGGGATCGGCCTGATAAGTATCAGCGGATATATGAGCGCGATCTCATCGGGATATGGACGATACCTGTTGCATGGCATACCAGAGATAACCGCTTATATCATCTCAGCCATCGCTGGCGGGATATTATCACATGCCATATGCCGGTTCAGTATAAGACATGCTATAACACGCATGATCATGAAGCACAGCGCAATCATGTTCGGCATGGCTTTCCTTGTGGTGTTGGTGTCTGGCATCATCGAGGTCTTCGTCACGCCATGGATATTCTAAGAAAATGATATCTCACAAAAAACCATCTGATGGATGATTGCATATCAAACCTAGAAAAACGAAACTATTTTATGGGAGATTCACCATCGTTGTATTGTTGAGGGGCATTATATGATCAATAGACGCAGGACAAGGACCGTAGATGTCGGAAACATGAAGATAGGCGGAGACAGCCAGATAAGTATCCAATCTATGTGCAACACAAAGATATCTGATATCGATGCGACACTCGACCAGATAGCGAGACTAAAAGAGGCTGGATGCGAGATAGTGAGACTTGCCATCCCCACATTGAAAGATGTCGAACATCTGAGAAAGATTCGAGAGAAGACAGACATCCCTCTTGTCGCAGATATCCATTTTGACCATCGGATCGCGATCGCTTCTGCTCCATATGTCGACAAGCTGCGTATCAACCCAGGTAATATCGGCGACGATACAAAAGTGAGGCTTGTCGTCGAGGCGGCGAAAAAGTATTCGCTCCCTATCCGTATCGGAGTCAATGGCGGATCATTGAAAAAAGAGCTTGTGACAAAACACGGCAACACTCCTGAGGCGATGGTAGAGAGCGCGATGGAGAATATCAGGCTGCTTGAAAAAAATGATTTCTTTGACATCATCGTCTCACTCAAGGCAAGCGATGTGCAAAAGACAGTCAGAGCATATGAACTGCTCGCAGAGAAAGTGGAATATCCATTCCATATCGGCATCACTGAAGCAGGCACGAAAGAATCCGGTACGATAAAATCATCTGTCGGTCTTGGTATACTTCTAGCAAAGGGTTTTGGTGATACATTACGTGTATCTCTTACCGCTGACCCGGTAGAAGAAGTGAAGGTCGCGCGCGGCATCCTGCAGACACTTGGTCTTCGCAGATATGGCCGCGAGATTGTGTCATGCCCTACGTGCGGTAGGACAGAGATAGATCTTGTCCGACTTGCTTCAGAAGTGGAGAAAGCGACAGAAAATATAAAAAGACCCATCAAGATTGCAGTCATGGGATGTGTCGTCAATGGGCCTGGCGAGGCCTCTGACGCGGATATCGCTGTCGTCGGCACAAAGGATGCCGGATTCATATACAGAAAAGGCAGATTAATCAGAAAAGTACAAGAGAATATGATTATTGATGAACTCCTAAAGGAGATCGATACAACAAAATGAGATGGAAAAATGTATCATGTCCACTATGTGGCGCGGATGATTACCAGAAACAGTATAATCCGATAAGGAAAAGTATACGGTTCACAATCGGAAAATGCAGACAGTGCAGTTTCTGCTATATGAACCCCATAGTAGCTGATATATCTGGATTATACGACAAAGAATATTTCAATGGCGAAGGATTTGACCACGGAGTGAGTTATGACACAGAGCTTGCAAAACCAGACATAATAAATCCGGTAAGGTTGAAGAACATCGAGAGATTCGGGGAAAAAGGCCGGCTTCTTGATATTGGATGCGCATTTGGAAGATTCCTTCTCGCTGCGAAAGGACTTGGATGGACACCTTATGGTGTGGAACTTTCCAAACATGCAGCAGCCCATGCAAAAAAGATCGGCCTGAATGTAAAGCAGGGCACACTTATCGATGCGAAATTCAAAAAAGATAATTTCGACTGTATCACGATGTTCGATGTGATCGAACATCTGCAGAATCCGCTTTCTGTGCTGGAAGAAGCAAGAAGGATACTCAAAAAAGACGGACTGATTGTCATTGAGACTGCCGATGTATCTTCGCTATCTGCAAGGATAAGGAAAGACAAGTGGACATATTTTCTTCTTGGGCATCTATGCTATTTCTCAAGAAAGACTCTTCGGGCAATGTTAAAGAAAGCAGGCTTCAGAAAAGTCAAAGAATATCATGGAGATGAGATTCCCATCATCACACGTATAAAAGAGAACGTGCAACGTAGAGACACAATTCTGCGAAAGATTGCAGTCACACCGACTACCATCCTCGTCGAAACTGCAAGAAAATCAGGAATCAATGATTTATCTGTCGGTGGGATGCTGTTCATCTACAAGAAGATATGATAAAGATTTCAGATCACTATGTATTGAACAGACCAGTTCTCAATGATCAAAGCATCTCAGAAAGCGCTTTTTTGACCTGCTCGACGCTGATAGAATCCATGCATATGAAATCATCACGTGTGCAATGAGTCTTCCTGCAGCTTGTGCACTCGGCACCTTCATTGAATATCACACGGTTCTTCTTGCCCCATGGACTCCAGCTGACCGGCCTTCCTGACCCATAGAGCCCAAGCACTGGTATGCCTGATGCCGCGCCGATATGCACCATGCTTGTATCAAGCGATAATAGAAGAGCGCATCTGGACAGCAACGCCACACACTGTTTCAGTGTCGTCTTCGCATATACAGAATCATGCTTCATGAAGGACCTTATCTTATCGACAAAATTCTTCTTGTCATATCCATCTCCGGTGAAAACGATCTGCGCACCATATGTATCTACTAGCCAGTCAGCCACATCGGCAAACCGGTCATTGAACCATTCATGCGAAGGATGTCTCGTCCCTGCATGGATAGCTATGATCGGTCGTTTTTTTGAGAGGCCGCTCTTTTCCAGAAAACGGTCTGCCCATTTCGTATCGCTCGGCCCATAATGCATCTCGAGCTTAATCTCTTTTAGATGCTTCTTTGGATCATCAAGAAGCGAGATGACATCAAGATTCTGTTCGACGACATGTTGAGGACGAAGAGCAGGCATGGATTTATGCGTGAGAAAGAAACCTTTTCTTGGGAGCAGCCCTGCTTTTGTGCATCCGATGCGATATCTGATCCCTGCAAGAAGCAGGAGAAGACTGTTTGCGAATGTGCCGTGATGCAGGATGACCGCAAGATCATACCGTCCCTTCTTTATCCGTCCAAGAAGTCGGTTGAACTCGCTAGGCCGAAATATGCTTGGACTTCTCTCTATACCGATCATCCCATCGATATCAGGATTCTCGCTCATGACATCCCTGAAGCGATCGAACATCATAAGATCGATACGTCTCTTTGGAAATATCCTGCGCAGCGCTTTCAGCGACGGTGTCGCGACAAGCAGGTCGCCTATCATCGTCTGTTCGATCACAACGATCCTCTTTATCTTTGCGTGGTCTATCTTCCTCGTGATGAAAAGCCGAAACAGACGGAACATGAGATAGTTGAACCTATAGTAGATGTTCCTAATCGGACGCTGCAGCCTCTTTGATAATGGTTCGACCATATGATAACACCTAGAAATGATACTATTTAAATATGATGTGGCGTCGGACAGCGAAGACAGCTCATTTATTGATCTCGACGAACTTCTCTATCGACCTATCCCAAGTCTTCTCGACATCATCTGGAA
>PCVE01000083.1:12461-30867 GCA_002762705.1 Candidatus Woesearchaeota archaeon CG11_big_fil_rev_8_21_14_0_20_43_8
AAGCGGGGATCTCTCCACGCGAACGATGAAAAGACACGCAGTCACAGCAGACGCCATGTCTTGGACAACCAGAATAAGTACAGTTGCAATTCTTCTTGTTGACTTCTTTTTTGCATTCCATACTACAGAAAAGAAGATCATAAAATAAAAAGATTTCCTAATTTCATATAGTTTATGCTTAAATTTAAATATCAGGATATTGAGATATTACTTAGTATGACATATCATAAAAAGAGGAGCAGGATACAGGCAAAACTCAGGCTTGCCTGGCTGTATCTGAAAGGATTCTGCATTGAACAGAAACATTATATCGCCGTGATCACATTGTTCTGCCTGTTCTATGGGATCTTCTTCATACAGTTCAATGATGATGGCGATGATGGCAAGATGCCGATACTGTATGTGGAATCGATTGATATCTGTGAAGGTTTCGACACACAAAGATATGAGGCGACCGGCTGCAACAACGTGTTCGATAAAGATATCGGACATGTGACTGTCTTTTATTATGTGTCGTTCAATAGCACACCGACAGATTCATTGTATATCCGATGGTATGATGGCGACACTTTGCTCCAGGAGACAGACAATGATTTCAAGCAGAAAGGAAAACCTGTCGATCCGGGCGAATATCTGCTCGCGACACAAAGCGATTTCACGCTTGAGAGCGGTGATTACAGGGTCGAGCTCTACGAAGGAAGACAGTTTCTCGCTTATTCTAATTTCAAGGTACTGCCATAGGATTTCATTTAATCAATATGTCGGTTTGCTATCGTTTAGGTATCATGGTGAATAAACTGTGTCAAAGGGCGATACCATTGCTTATATAATATCAAAGATAGACGATTTCTGGCAATAGATTAATAAAAGCACGCTTTTTCTCTTCAGGTCATGATAGATATATTTGCTCTCGGCGGATATAATGAGATCGGAAAGAACATGACAGCGATCAGGATAGATGATACTGTTGTCATACTTGACATGGGTCTCCACATGGAGAAATACATCACCCTGAACAAGGATGATGATCTGATGGCAGTCGATCCAGACATACTGAAGAAAGCCGGTGTGATCCCTGACATTGACCCGATGAGAGAATGGATCGGAAAAGTGAAAGCGATAATACCTACGCATGCCCACCTGGATCATGTAGGAGCAGTCCCGTTTCTCGCATCAAGGTTCAATGCACCGATAATATGCACACCATTCACTTCTGAAGTGATAAAACGGATATTGAAAGATGAAGACATCAATCTAAAGAACGAGATCAGATCGGTTGAACCGGGTTCAAATTTTTTGCTTGACGATATAGAGATAGAATTCATCAACATGACGCATTCGACACCGCAGACTGTAGTGATTGCTATCCATACTAAATATGGCACAATCCTTTACGCGAACGATTTCAAGTTCGATGATGACCCTGTGCTCGGAGAGAAAGCTGATACAAAACGAATCGAGGAGATCGGAAAGAAAGGTGTCATCGCTCTTATATGCGATACGACAAACGCTGACATCGATATCAAGACAGAGAGCGAGTCTATAGCGAGGGAGATGCTAAGAACTGTCTTGAAAGATTCAGTCTCAGACAAAACAATTATCGTCACCACTTTCGCTTCCCACATCGCAAGGCTGAAGAGCATCCTTGATTTCGCTCTGGAGATGGATCGGGAAGTGATATTCCTCGGCCGGAGCTTAAAAAAATATATCAAGGCGGCAGAGAAAGTCGGTCTTGTGGATTTCTCATCAAAAACAGAGATAGTCGGTTTCTCTTCAAAGATCGACAGGAAACTCACAAAAGTTATGATGAGCGGAAAAGAGAGATTCCTCCTGGTCGTGACTGGCCACCAGGGAGAGGAAAATTCGGTGCTCTCAAAGATAGCTGATGGAAAGACGCCGTTCCATATCGATAGCGACGACCATGTGATATTCTCCTGCGCAGTCATCCCGACTGAGACAAGCATCTTGTCACGGAAAGTCCTTGAAGAGAAACTCGCAAAACACAACCCAAAGATCTCAAGGGACATCCATGTATCTGGCCATGCGGCAAGCGA
Source organism: Candidatus Woesearchaeota archaeon CG11_big_fil_rev_8_21_14_0_20_43_8 (assembly GCA_002762705.1). Lineage (GTDB taxonomy): Archaea > Nanobdellota > Nanobdellia > Woesearchaeales > CG08-08-20-14 > CG08-08-20-14. The sequence goes on from PCVE01000083.1 coordinate 14,516, forward strand.
CGATCTCAAAGAGCTTATCAGAATTGCATGTCCAAAACATATCATCCCTGCGCATGGGACTGAGAAGAAAAAACTCGCACTCGCTGCGATTGCTGAGAAGATGAAAGTCTGCAATATACATATTGTCAATGATGGAGACAGGATAGTGATAGATGATGGATGTATATGAACCAAGAGAAGACTCATTCCTTCTTGCCGAGCAAGTCAAGAGATATTCCAAAGGAAGGGTGCTTGATATGGGCACTGGCTCTGGGATACTCGCATCTGTCGCATCTGAGACTGCTGATGAAGTGGTCGCGTGCGATATCGATGATGGCGCAATCGCGCTTGCTAAAAAGAATCTGAAAGACAAAGGTGTCAGTGTCATAAAGAGCGATCTGTTCTCTGGGATCGAAGGGCTTTTCGATGTTATCATCTTCAATCCGCCGTATCTTCCTGACCCAGAAGACGATCGTGCCAGGCATACTGCGCTTGACGGCGGAAAAGAAGGATGGGAACTCATCGGCAGGTTCCTTTCGTCGGCTGGCCGTTTCTTAAAAAGTGATGGGATGATATTGCTATTATTCAGCACATTCTCAGATAAAGACAAAGTAGAAGAGCTGATCGCAAAAAATGGATTCTTATTTGAACAAGTGTCTGAGATGGATCTATTCAGCGAGATACTCTATGTTTACAAATTGAGAAAAAAGATCCATGTCGATTGATCGACCCAAAGAGAAAAAATGATTCCCGCCGAACAGACGGGAACCAAAAGTCCGTCACGTCTCATGATCCTTCAGAAGACGAAAAGAACTTCTTCTCGGCGATCTTTTTTACGGTCTGCTCGGATGTCAGGGTTTGTTATCCGCAAAAAAGCTCGACCAAAAAATTAGGAGTCGATCATCACAATCGACTCAAAGAGAAAAAATGATTCCCGCCGAACAGACGGGAACCAAAAGTCCGTCACGTCTCATGATCCTTCAGAAGACGCAAGAACTTTTTCAAGGTAGCCAACAGGTTTTATATCTGTTATGACTGTCTTATGCACGATCCATTTCTGGTCTTTGCTCTTGTGGAAATGCGATTCCACAATCGGCTGTTTTTTCAGCTGTTCGATTCTTGTTTCACTTAATTCCATTTTCTCTAAACCCCCTTTGGTTATTTAGGAAAAGGTAATCATCACTGTTTAATCACTCTTTCCGTCGAGAAAACGTAGATGTCACGGGATGTCCGGAAGGGTTCCTTGATGGGACATGATATATCCGGATAAGACAATAAAACCTGGAAAAAAAACAGAAAGATCAGAGATCATCCGTGGGTTTTCCAGCAGAAACGACTACCTGGCTCTCCCTGATGACTTTTCCATCGCGCATGAAGCCTTTTTTGAATTCAAGGATTATCGTACCTTTGGGTTCATCAGATGCCTGCATCGTGACACCCATGTGATATTCTGGATTGAATGTCTCACCGACCGAAGGTATTGGCACGATCCCTTTCATTTTAAGTGAGTTCAGATATTTTGACATCTCAAGTCGAATCCCTTCAGCGAAGACCTCTTTTCTCTGCGAATCCATATCCTGGCTGCTAAGGTTCGCAAGTATCCTCTCAAGACCGTCGTATCCTTCGAATAATGGTCCAAGCATGCTGTTCTCTGCACTTTGGATATCACGCTGTTTCTCAGATTCGAGTCGTCCTTTCAGACCATCGTATTCTGCGCTGAGTGCCTTATGCTGCGTGAGCAATTCCTGATAACGAGGATTCTCTGTCGGTGCCAGGGCCTTTTCAATATATCTGTCCGGCAGTTGAGTGTATATGTGTTCTTTGAAAATATCCATGACAAGACTGACAGCGTCTTTATCTGTGGTGCAGGATGCATCGCCTTCGATCTCCCATGTAGGCTCTCTTCTTTTATAGAGCGCTATCGGATTCTCATCTTCATCGACAACTGACACAATCGGTGCGCTTGAATCTTTCTCAGGATCCGAAAGGATCATCAAATCTCCGTCTTCTTTTGGCAGTACCCTGCACTCGATGCCATACAAGAATCTATCATCTTCATGCCTAAGTATCTGGAAATATTTATCTTCAGCACTGTATATTATCGAGAATGAAACACCGTCATGCTCTATATCTGCTTCGAATATATCATCTGGCATTGACCTCACCTGTCGGATGGTATGGCGGCACGGTTTATATTTGTTTCCTGCTTGACTTATACTCATCTACTATCCTGTCAAGGAGCCGGTCATCATCGACCATCGAATCGAAGCTCTTCTTATCGACTATCGCGAAGTCCTCGCTCTCTTTTATATTGAGCTTCCGCGCATCGATGCAGATGAATGATTTGCTGACCAGGATAGGGGGTCTTTTAGAGAACACAATGAAAGTCACCATGTCTTTTAGGGCATCGATTGTCTTCCTGCTGAATATCGATGGATCGGACACATATAGTATGTCATTTGTGTCGACCATCAGGAGTTTCTTCTTCTTTAAGTACTCTGAGTATCCAAGAGTCGCGAGGCGTTTCAGGATATAGCTTTTTTTCGCTGTTGACAGCATGTCTCGATGTATCTCATGATATCTTGTCAACTGCTCTATCTGGTCATCTTTTCTTTTGATCTCGCGCCTTAGTAGACTTGTCTTGTCGTTTTTCCTTCCGATCTTGCGTTCTGCCTGGCCTTTGGCTGTATCAACTGCTCTCTTCAGCTTCCTTTCAAGTCCGGTCTTCTGCGACAGCAATGTCTGGTTATCCGCCTTCAACCGATTGTTGTCTTTCCTGACTGCATCAAGAAGCTTGTTCTGCCGCTTGATCTTGTCATATAATCTTGTGACTTCTTCGCCTTTTGTGATCCTCATCTCTGGCTCTGATGGTCTTTTGTCAAGCACTTTCTTTATGAGCCTCGTGGTCTCATCTTCTTTGTCTTTTGCGATCTCAAGCGCCAGCTGGATGGATAGTCCATCTTGTATGACTAGTTCCATGACCCTGTCCTGATATTTCTTATCGCCGCTCTTCTTCATTGCGTTCTTGACCTTCTCGATCGTTGTCCTGACTTCTTTATACGCGAACAGGGCTGATGCGAGCGCGTCGGATTCATGGGTGTTATGCATCTTAACACCATGCTTTTCGCAGAACTGATCGACTGCTTTCTTTTTCTCTGCGACAAGCAGATCGGCTTTCGGTGTGACTAATGAAGCACCGACTTTTGTCGCGTATCTATATACAAAAGAGGGTGTCGTCTTCTTGTCGCATCCGACAACAAGGGTCTTTCCTGCAAGTATGAGTTCGTTTATCAGGATAGAGAGGTCGAATGTCTTGCCTGAGTCGAATGCCACGAGGTTTCCATCTGTGTCCAAAGCGGCATATGCAGATGTCGTTCCTGGATCCACGCCGACTATCAGAAGAGTCTTTGCCATATGAAATCAATGATGTATTGAGTATTTAATTATTATTGATAACCGCATTGTGAAACTGAATCAAGTTCAATAAATGCGGTTTCCAGGCTTCGCCTTCCAACCTTCTTTGAACCAGCAATCTGGTTGCTGCGCCGTTGGGCGCGTGATTTCTTCATTGTCTTAAATATTGATTAAGATGGATATTAGATTCTTTGTGCGCCTTACGGAGCGACAAATGAAATAGAAGCGACAAAGAAGCCTTGTAGGGTGAAACCCGAAAGGCGTATTCATTGATGACTGACCCAAGAATATAACATATCCTAGAAATCATCAATCAATAAGAAAGAGAAAGAAAAAATAAAGATCCGGTTTAGCCGGTCTTTGCTATCAACTCACCAGATTTGGTATGTGTCAAGCCAGTCTGCTGGTTTGTATATGACACAGATAATTCTCCTTTATATTTACCTGATAGCCCAATACAACCTGCATTTGTTAGACGATAGTTCTCTTTTTCACCATCAACTAAAGCTGCATCATCATCACCAGGTGCACCAGCGACAACTGCAAAAGTACCAGAACAATCAGTACCATTAAGTGTGATTGATGTTGTTGCCATATCGAAACCCTGTGCGTTCTGGATTACGATTGTAAACCCATCAGTAGCATGCCAGTTGAAATCCAGGCATGCGATACCTGATGGAAGTGTGCACTTCTCTGGCAGGAATCTATCTGGACTTAGAACTCCGAAATACGCTAGCGCGCCGATGGCCGCCAAGACAACTAGAATGGCCCAGCCATAAGTCATCAGGAACTCAAGCGCTGCTTGACCTTTTTTCCTAAACATATAACACTCACCTCTTTTTTCATATTATATACTATTATTATCTTACCACGGGGGCAATTAGTATATTTAAACCCACACTGATATATAAATGTTGTCTTTTAACCAAAATACCAAAAACGCATCCCTGATGCCTTTAGAAAGCAAAAGAACGCGAAAAAACCAAAATCAAAAAAAGAGATCCACCCGATTAAAAAAACAATAACTCCTACCCAATAGCAAAAGGCTTAAATATCAGTAGGTAATGCCTGCAAATAAAGTGGCCAGAAAAATAAATCTTTGGATATCGTTGTTCATAATCGCAGTACTGATCCTGCCATTCGCGGCTGCTGTAGATGATCTTGAACTGACAAGCGTCAGAGTCTATGTCGATGGTTCAAGAGACAGCTCAGCAGATGAGAAAGGCGGAAATATCGATGGTGGAGTCGTCCCTGGCGCTGTAGTGAAGCTTAGGATGACATTCAAGAACACATTCAGCGAGATCGATGATATCGATATCAACAATATCCTTGTCGAAGGCATCCTTAAGGATATTGATCTTGGCGCAGATATCGAAGACAATATAGACGAATTCTCGATCGATGCAGGCAAGTCAAAAGAAGTATCGCTTGAGTTCACAATACCTGATGAAGTGAAGGAAGGCTCATACAGGCTTGAAGTGACTGTAGAAGCCCAGGCAGACAATGATGCTGAGACCGATTTTGATCTGGATGTCGATTATTATGTCTATGTCATAAAGAACGATCACGATGTCCGCATAACAAAATCAGAGCTTCTTGAAGACACTGTCAAATGTGGTGAAAGCACAACCCTGACAGTCAATGTGAAGAACTTCGGGTCAAACGATGAGACCAGTTCTAAGATCCTTGTGAAGAATCTTGATCTTGAGATCAATTATGCCAGCCAGTTCTCGCTCTCAAAAAAGATAGAGGATGCGAACAATGAATATAATAAGATCTATCCGATCAATGTCCCAATCGAAGCAAAGGAAGGCACTTATGAGATCACGATCGATGCGTTGTACAAAAGCTATCTGGTCGGAGAATCATCTTCAGTGAGCCTTTCAGTTGTATGTTCTGAAGAAGACAGAAAAAATGCTATAGCAGATAACGAACCAACTGTCGTTGTCGAAGATAAAGAAGAAGAAGAAGAAGAACCTGAGGAGACAGACGTCACGACCACTGTGGTCCCGCAGGAAAACACAAAGACAAACACGACAATACTGCAGCCAGCGAAATTGACAACAGTCGGCAAGGACACTGTTGCCGAAGACAAAGGATTCCTTGAAGAGAACAAATGGGTCCTTTTAATCGTCATGATCAATCTCCTTATACTCGCGCTTGGAGTGCTTATCATGTTCATCTGGTTCCGAGGCGGAAACAAAAGAGATGAATTCTATGACCCTATGGCGTTCCAGCACAAGAAGATACAAGTCGGCAAAGGGCCAGACAAGAAAGACCCACCGATGAGTTATTATTGATTCTGGTTTTGATTTATTTCAATTGAATCTTGCTCTTCTTTTGTAGAGAATTTGATCAGGATAAGTTTCGAAAGTTACTATGTATGCATCTGTATCCCGATCTGCCGCTCCAATTTCCATTAGCATCTAAATTGGATTTGTGATCAAGGAGCGCACGCTGACATATAGTCAGTGTGCCATGGAAAGAAGACCAAAACAGTGCCATCAGAGATGGCACAAGAAAAATCAACCATCAAGCTCTTTCTCGACATCTTCTGAGAATGCGACCAAGCGGTGCCATTTCTTCCTCTCTTTCTTCATCACATACCTGTTTGCGTATTTCCCTATCTTCTGCTTCTTGATAAGCCATTGGATCAACATGACAATAAGGAACATCATCACCGAATAGACGATAAGCAGAGTGATATCAGAACTAAGCTCACCTGCCGGTTTCTGGAAAAGTATGGCTTTTTTCAGGAGATCGCTGCCTATGATGAAAGGGTTGTATGACGCTATATTCGATATGTATGCAGGCATGCTCTCAAGCGGCATGATCATGTCTGACATGAACAGCATTATGCTCGATACAACAATCGCCCCGATCGTCACAGTATCCTGAGAATTCATGATAAAGCCGACAAACATCCCGATAAGGGTGAACAATGTTATCAGCAGGAATAAGATGAGAGATATCGCGAATAGATTCGCAGATACATGAGTCTGGAAATAATAGTTCGCGATGAAAAGGATGACACCCACCTGCATCAGCATGAGCAGGAGATTTGTCAGATAGCTCGCGATTATGAAATTGAAATCGCTTGAAGGCGATATGAAGTTCCTGAAATATGCGGTGGATTTTTTCTCAGTGACCACAATCGTCGCGGCGAGGAGGACACACATGAAAAGCGTGACAAGCGTGACCAGATTCGGGAACAGGTACATAAGATTTGTCTTCTCCGCGATGACCGGTTTGATATTAGTCGATATAGGCGTCACGATGTTCTCTGCGTCCTTGACTTCAAGGCCATCTATGACAGATTCTATCTTCGCTATCCTGTTCTTGATCAAAGCGAGGTTCTGGTTGTTCACGTCGACAAGAGTGATCGTCTTGCTGAGATTAGATTGCAATTCATCACGTAATGATTCGCCAGACGAAAGCCGCCTGTCAAGATCATTGATCTCTTTCTCGATATCTGCGACTTTATTATAAGAATAATTCAGCTTTGAGAGCGCGCTTGAATAATCATCATCGATATCGCTCTTGAACACACCGACCTGATTGAAATCGAGCTTTGCCCTAAGACTGGTCTCTTCTTCTGGAGTCGCTGTGCATAGCAATGCCTGGCTCAACCCATAGTTGTTCAGATCCTTCGCTTTCTTGTACATCTTATCGAGCCCATCATACATCGCCGCGACGCTGTGTTTCAGTGTCCCTATCTCAAGTTTCACATCATCGAAATCCAATGAACTCATATCAAGATCAAGATCGATCCCGTCCATGCTTCCACTGCTCTGCTTGATCTGAGACACAAGAAGATCGCTTCGTGATCTTGAATCAGAAATGATTGGATATGTCTTGTTCGCATGGTCCTGGACAGTATCAAGCGAAGTGAGAAGCACATTTGTGAGATCGAGGCTGAAAGAATCAGACGCTTTTGTCAGCTGTTTCTTTATCCTGTCCATGACCTGCCAGACGACATTCAGCTTTGAATAATCGACATAGAACATGATCTCTTCAATATTCGTGTCTGTAATATCAAGGTCAGGAGGGAAGATGACGCATGCGGTGACAGTGCCTTTCTTTATGTTCTCGATGCATGTCTCTTCACTCTTGAACTGAAGTGTCCTAAACGGGCCGTCAGCTATCTCTTTTACAAATGAGAGCGTCACTTCGCTATAGCTCTCAGAATAGATGCCGATATCCATGTTCCTTGTGCCTATGCTATTGAACGCGAAACCGACAAGCATGATCAACAGGAGCGGCCCTAAGATGAAGATCAAGGCGGAGCTTCTTGAACGTAGAAGAAGCTTGAGGTTCTTGTTGATTATCTTCAGGGTCTGCCGAATCATCGTCTGACACCCTTATTAAGATCTTTCTCTTTGATGATCTTCTCGAATATGTCTGTGATAGAAGATTTATTTATCTCAAGCTCAAGAAGTATCTCACCAGATGCTTCAAGAGCATGCAGGATCTTATGGAGCACCGCTTCTGATTTTGTCGTCGTGATGCAGAGCTTGTTCCCGACTTTGCTTATCCGGCTTATTGAAGACTTGACATCTTTAAGTCTCTTTATGATCTTCTGATGATCTCCTGGAGAGCTTTGGAGCAGGATGTCTTCAGTCTCAGGATGCAATGTCCGAAGTTCGCTAGGCGATCCAAGATCAGTTATCTTTCCGTTATGGACGATGATGACACGATCGCATAATGATTCGATCTCATCGATGAAATGCGAAGCCATGATGATCGTTGTCCCACCGGCATTGATCTTCCTTATGAGTTCCCACATCTGCTTACGCAGGATCGGGTCGAGGTTCGATGTTGGTTCATCAAGTATCAGGACCTTTGGATCATTGACAAGAGTGCATGCGATATCCAATCTCTTCTGCATGCCGCCAGATAGCTCACAGCCAAGCTTCTTCGCCGAATCATGCAGACCCATCAACTGCAGAAGGATCTTTGTGTTTGTCTTTCGAACACCTCTCTTGATATCATGCATGCAACCGAAATAATCGAGATTCTCCTCACATGTCAGCCGTTCGTAGAAAGACGGTGTCTGCGCGGCGAAACCGAACATGTTCTTGACTTCTTTTTTGTACTGCATAGTAGATAGATAGACACCATCAGAATCGATATTCGAAGACAGGTCTGACAGAAATTTTATATCGCCCATCTCTGGTTCTATGAATCCTATCAGAAGATTCAGAAGGGTGGTCTTTCCTGATCCGCTCATACCGACTATACCAAAAATCTCTCCTTGTTTGATCGAGAATGATACATTGTCAAGTATGATACGTTTGCCGAAATTTTTCGAGACACTTTCATACCGAATTATCTCTTTTCCATTGCCTTGATGCATTCCGTGCATGGAAAGCCAAAATGCTTTTTAAAGTTAAGCCTTTTTTAACAAGAAAATCAGAAACAAATAGAAAGAAAAACAAGTATAATTATTTTTTTAGCATTTTTTTAAGGTCTTTTTGCTCTATTTCCGAAAAAGCTTTATCGCCAATACGCATTATCTTTGCCTGTATCAGTTCCAGCTTGAACCTTTTCTGCATGACAGTCTTAAATGCCTCAAGACACATAGGAAGAGCCTCATCGATAGTCATCTCAGGCCTATGGTTAGCCCTCAGGATCTCTTTTATCTCATCTTCATGCTCTCCGATGCAGACGGCCTTATAGCCATAGAAAGTACCCCATGTCTCGATCATATATAGATTAGGTCCAGTCTCATCGATGCCTGCGACAAGGAGCGAGATCCCAAAAGGCCTCATACCACTGAATTGTGTATAGCTCTGGAGTATCTCTCCCATATGCATGACGACGCCTTTGACATCGATCACTGTATCATATGTCAGCTTATGATCAGCGGCCTCAAGCTGGCAGCTTTCTACTATGACTGTTCCATCACTGATTATGCCGGATATACCCACCAGTATGTGATCGTCCACAAATTCAAGTTTCTGCTGTGACCTCATGACACGTAGATTGTTCAGGGCTCTCCTGTGGTCCATAAGCAAGACACCATCCCGGCAGACAACTCCCAAGACAGGAGATCCACGTTTCGATGTCTTCGCAGCATATTCAACCTGCCTAAGACGACCCTCAGGCGTGAACATGGTATTGACCATATCGTATCCTTCGTTATCTTCCATTGCTCTTTCCTCCTTAGGTTCAAGGATTAACTGTGTCCCTTAAAAATATATCGGTCCCAAACGCATTATATCTCAAGTGAGATCCGAAGCCTCAGCACATCGACCGCGAATTCTGCGACTTTTGACAGACGATAAAGCACTTTATTATCATTTACATGACGTTTTGACATATATGTCGCGATCTTGTTCCTGAATTCATTCCGCCAAAGTATGAGATCCTGTATCTCTTTCTTGTCGAAATTATAGAACACCCCATACATCTTCCTGCACATATTGACTGTCTCTTCATAATGCTTGATAGTCCCATTCTGGATCGGTGACCCAAGCTGGAAGAAGAGCCTCGCGAATTCGTCAGACAACGCTTCGAGCATGTGGATCACAGTATAATATATAGTGGTCCTTTTGTAATCCTTATGGCCTTTCTTATTCAGTGTTCTAAGACAATATGCGACAAATTTATTGACAGTATGATCTCTTCGCGCGAATTCCTTAAAACTGCTGACTTTCTTGCTCTTGAGCATAGCGGTCCCGTCTTCTGCAAAAGCGATTATCAGCAGGAATATCCGCCTCAGTATCTGGTCGAAACTCTCTTCCTTATCCCCAGAAAAATCTCTTATCTTGATTATGCCTTTTGTCTCATCGATTATCTCGTATCCGATCATGCTATTGATATAATTGGAGATATCATCACAGACCTTGGTCTCGACATTCTTAAGTGTCACCTCATCATAGCCATTGATGTAGATATAATAGATGTATGTCTTCATTATGCCAGCAGGTACATCTGCGAGATCGATTGTGATCTCTCGTTTCTTGGACTGCTGCTCTGCTGCAACAAGCAACACATTGTCTGAGATATTCACATCCACTTCGTCGCCAGCAGAGAGACCAAGCTTCCTTGTCCATGAAGATGGAAGCGAGATGGTCAATGTCGACGAGCCTTGTTTTATTATCTTTCGGTTCATGATACTACAGAGAACAATAGAATATAAAATTCTTTTGAATATATACAAATATTCTTGGATATATTCCCTATTGAAAAAGTATATACTGACACCAATACACTAAAGATATAGGTGATACATATGCTTGAGAAAAGATTGAGAAACATGATAGATCTTCACAACCACACGACAGCATCAGATGGGATATATTCTCCGAGCGAGGTAGTCGCGATAAAGAGAGAGATGGGACGGAAGTACATAGCGATAACAGACCACGACAATATGGGTGGTGTGGAAGAAGCGATAGAAGCCGGAAAAGAATATGGGATGACTGTCATACCCGGAATCGAGATCTCATGTGCTGATGATGTCCACATGCTTGGATACTATGTGGATCATAGGCATCCAGAGATGCAGACGTTCTTTGATTATGTCGCTAAGTGCAGAGAGAACAGGGACAGGAAGATAATAGATAATCTGAATCGCTTAGGTTATGAAGTAACTTTTGAAGAAGCGAAGAGCCTTGCCACATCTGTGATGACACGCCTTCATATCGCACGAGCGCTTGTCAATAAAGGGTATTTCGATGTGCCGCATGATGCGATGGAGACGCTCCTTAACAAGGGTATGCCTGCATATGAGAAGAAGATATCTATAGATGCAAAAGACGCGCTCGCACTCATCAAAAAAGCAGGCGGGATCGCAGTTCTCGCACATCCAGGAAAGACAGGCGTGCCAGATGAGATGATTGCAGAACTAGCGACACATGGACTCATAGGTATCGAAGCATATCACAGCGGACATTCTTTGGAAGAGATAGAACATTATAAGAAGCTGGCCGGTGACTTGGGGGTCGCGATCACAGTCGGTTCTGATTTTCATGGGGACCTTAATCGAAAACTTCCAGCAGTCGCGCCATTCCATGAAGTCTGTTGGATATTGGAGGGAAGAAGATGAATGAAAATAGAAATAAGCTACAGAAGATGCTTGATCTATGCATCGACAAATTCGGGTTCAGTAGGACTGAACATTTCCTGACAATAATATCTGAGAGCAGATTCCTTTAGGATTTCATGAATCCAATGATCAGATCGCGCATCAGATCCTCGCGCTCTTCGATAGAGTAATCCCAAACAGGCTGGACATAGTCAGCTATCGATTGCGGGCCAGGGACAATCTCATCCTCAAGCCTCATCGCTGAAGCATGATGACCACCAAGACTGTAGACTGTCGCGACAGATTTCATGCCTTTTTGGTCACCGAGCATCCGAAATATCTTGATCGGACGGCTAAGATAAAGATCAAGCTCAGATTCAGACGGCTTTTTTTCGAGCAGTCCGTGGGATTCCCTGATTATCTTATCCGCAAGCCCAAGCAACCCATGACCATGAGCCCTTTTTGTGAAGAATTCTTCAGCTGACCCATAATCCTTGTCCTGGAGGGCTTTGTATCCATCGAGGATCATGTCATCGTATTTGCTGAGCTCTTTGAATATGATCTTCACTGACCTCTTCCGATAACGCCTTGACATCTTCTTCTCCTTTCCAAGAAGATCGATATACATCAACCCTTCAGTCTCTTCGATTATACTATCCAAGAATCTCGGATCGATATCGCAATCAGTCATAGCAGCAGCAGTGGCAGACAGACCATTTGTCTTCAGGAGCGCGACAGGTAACAATAATTTTGCGACCGGATTCTTCCTCCAGACATAGAATAATCCCACAGCAGATAATGCCGCGCCAGCCATCGCTGCGCCATGTCCAAAATAATTGTCCTGCTTATCAAGCAACCCGACATTCATACGACGATAGTCCTCTTTCTCAGATTCGAGAATCGATGGCGCTATCAAAGGCGCGACAAGCCCTCTGCCAAACCTTTTAAGTATCATCTCTAGCTTCTTCATAATTATCCCTCTTATGACAAGAGAGATCAAAGAGATATAAAATTATTTCCTTATTCTATCTCTAAGAATGCATAGTAGATCTCGGCTGTCTTTGGCCCACGCACTGGAAGAAGCACTTCGAAGTCTGCTGCTTCTCCATTGAAGCTTGTCTGGTCCGGGTTGATTATCGATGCCCAGATCGGTAGCTCCCATGTATCATACCAGAGCATCGTACAGTTGAAGATCCCGCCTTCCAGATTCACCGCTGCGGTACTGGTCCTATTGATCTGGAGATTATCACCATTGCTTAGAGATACATTGAATTCCTGATGCCCATTTGCGCGATTATATGTCTGTGAAAGGCTGTCAGAGGAAGTCGTATTCGCCCAATCAAATTCGGTCTGTAAAAAAGAAACATTCGCATCGCTGCTGTTAGTGAGGCCAGTATCCCATTGTAGGACAGAATTGTTGCTGAAATAAACTTCTCCATGCTGTATCGCTGCGACAGACCAATTATAGAACACATTTCCACTAGCATCCTCAAGTCTCATCTCATAATCTACCTGACCCCAGAATCCCTGCCAGTATTGCGTCTGAGTTACCTGAGTTATGTTCATCTCAGTCACATTGCCACCCTGGACAGATGCGGATCCCGCAGTAGCAGTAGCTCTTGTCTCTGCAGATCCAAAAGTATAGCTTGTATTCTCGACATTGACAGGTGCAGCATCGACAGAAAGGAATAGTCCTAAGAAAAATATTGTTAAGCATGATATGATGAATATTATTTTTTTTACATCGATCTTGACCACCCCTTTCTCATTGAAGAGTTTTCTCTGTCAGCCAGTAGTATCCCTGCTACTGCCATATACCAAAATCTAAAGTAGAATCAACACACAATTGCTTTTATACAAGTACTCTTATATAAAAGTTTCGAGAAGTTTTATATATGTGGGGAGAATGCTTCTTTTTATAGGGGGGCCATCCTATGAAAAGATCGATATCTTATGCAAAAAAAGCGCTTGATGGCATCATCGAAGAAGCAAACAAGTCACTATCTGATGAAGCGAAGATAGAGCCAGCAGAGATAAGGACAAATTCTGACAAGATCATGATCCAATATTCCATAGAATGTCCAGATATCGAAAAAGGAGCGGTGCTTGACATCCTTGATATGGGAATCAAAGAATATGGATCCAGCAGACAAGTATATACACCATTCAAGAGATTTATGGATATGTATGAGGTAACCATGCAACAAAAATATGAGGATTCTGACAAGATATACACAACAATCATCGGTGCTGGATATTCAAAAGGCTGTGTCGTAATGACGACAGAAAGCACACATCACAGAGGACCTCACATAAGGATCAAGATGGAGACTGATCGTGAGATCGATGAAGATGACATCGGATTCCACAAGCAGATAATCGATTCTCTGTTACCTGTCGCTACCAATATCGACCCAAAAAAGAAATTCACGGGAATGGGCATCGCGATCGAAGAGGATCATTCTGTCTTCGACTGGGATTATCTTGCTGGATATGATCGACTCAAAGATGAGATCAGATCAAAGATAGTCAATCCAAATCTTGAGAAAGAGATTTATGCGAAAGTGAGGACCAAGACAAGGATACGGCCAGATCAGGTTGGATACAATTGCTACACATTTGAAGGAAAACCAGGAGTCGGAAAGACAGACATGGCACGCGTCGTCGCTGCGGAGCTCGGATATCCATTCATCGAAGTCCCACTTGAAGAAGTGGTCAACCGTTGGTATGGGGAGTCTGAGAAGATTGTGAGCAACATCTTCGAGTATGCATGGGCGCTTGACAAAGCTGTGCTCTTTTTTGATGAGCTTGACACCCTTTGCGGTGACAGAGACGGTGGTATGCATGAAGTGACCAAACGCGTCACATCTGTCATCATGAAAAAAACTGCAATGAATACAATGCTTAAATCTACAGTGGTCATAGCTGCGACAAACAGATGGGATCTTCTTGATGAGGCGCTGCAGAGGAGATTCAAGAAGAAGATACATTTTCCGCTCCCAACGAGCGATGACCTTGCTGCGATCTATCGCCATTATGCGAAACAGCTTTCACCAGATGACATCGACCAATTGGTCTCAATATCAGATTCTTTCTCTGGCTTTGATGTATTGCAGGTCTGCGAAGGGGCAGAAAGCTATTTCATCGACGATAAAGATACGACCAAAGCGATCCCAGACATAGATCATTATCTTAGGGCTATCGATGGGGTAAAAGGCATCGGTGAACCGAAAAGAAAAGAGATCGGGTTTGGAAACAGGGAATGATTCTCATGATGCCAATAACGGCAGACAATTAGATTTCTATACTAGCATTTTTATATATGGACTTCCATAGATCCCTTAGGGGATTCACATGGAAAAGAGGAGACTTAATATCACATACAGTGTGCAGAGCCATCTTTGGTCGAATTACAATCCAAGATCAAGAGAACTTAAAGGTTCATTCATTCTCGCAGGCAAAGGGGTCGGTGGTGATTGGTATTCAAGCTGCGCGATGGGCGGTAACAGGCTTATCGATATGATACTGCATGACCAAAAACTCCCAGAAGGGATCCTTGCTATGAAAGACGCAAAGATGATGCCATGGATACAGTTCATAGGAAAGCGATACACTAGCGAACTAATGGAATTCATCTATGAACACATCAGCCCGATATCAGACGACATGCTTATCATGAAGCCGACGCATGAACTTGGGAAGAATCATTTCGTGATCGAATATATCACCTTCGCTGACAGAAACATCGTGCAGCACGAACTGCAGGCGATCAGTCCTGGACGTATCGATTACATCGCGGACATGCAGATAAGCCTGCTCATGGACAGTTACGTGGCAAGCATGAGAAAAGAAGGACTTGAAAAGATCATCTCAGACCAAGATAATGCTTCTGCATAAGCCTTGCATCGACTTCTATGTTCGGGCTCTCGCAGACAAGCGTGCCACGCACATCGAAATCTTTCAACGCACGCATGAGATCTTTGTAGTTGAAATCTGAATCTTTCAATATGAGATGATTTTTCTCCCCCTTCTGTCCATACTCGATCCCGGCCATGTGCATATGCATATTGTAAAGCCCGCTTTTTCCAAGCGCTTCCTCGACAGAAGAGAGGATAGAGCTAAATTCATCATAAGTGTTCATCTTGCCGACTGTCCGTGCATGCAGATGCGCGAAATCGACGCAAGGCATCACGCCATCCAGCTCTGCTGACATAGAGAGAAGCTCTTTTAGATCGCCAAACTGCGTGCCTTTCCCTGTCGTCTCTGGCCGAAGCATGATGTCGATATCTTCATCTTTGAGGGATGCGAGGATATCTTTTAGTCTTTTCTTTACGATATTATAAACTCCATCTTTCTCAAGTTCCATGTAATACGCCGCATGGAAGACAACGCTTCGGCCACCACACAACGCACTGATCCTGGCTGAATCCAAGATCCGTTTGATGCTCGCAGTGATCTTCTCTTTCTCAAGCGAATTCAGATTTATGTAATACGGCGCATGGCACGTCAGCGCTATATCATTCTCGACAGCCGCTTTTTTTATCGCTTCTGCCGCATGCTCTTTCACATTGACGCCGCGCACGAATTCCATCTCCATGCAGTCGAGACCGAGCTTACGGACATATGCGACACCGTCAGCAGTGCTCCTTACGGGGCACGATATAGGTATGCCTGCTGTACCAAAACGCAATCTATCAAGTGGTTTTCTTGGATCCATTGTCATCAGGAATATGTCCAGGATTATTAGTTTTTGGGTTTACTGGCATAATCTAAAAATGAGCAATCAATAGTCGTAGATAACGCATGTTTTGGCGGAACAGACAAGAGATCGAAAGATTCATCGATGCCTCTTCTTGAGCAAACCGAACGCCATCGTCGACAATGGTTCTACCCAGACAGCGATCAACACCATGACATAAAATACATG
>PCVE01000015.1:0-3136 GCA_002762705.1 Candidatus Woesearchaeota archaeon CG11_big_fil_rev_8_21_14_0_20_43_8
AAGAAGAAAAAATAATTTTTTCTTGACGATGATCAGACATACATCTTTCAAACACGGATGGTTCTATCATTATAGGCACCATACTGAGAAATCTTCTCAATTATGTTCAGATAAATTCTTGCCATTGAAAGATTATCTTGATGAGATGCATGATAGATGTCCTGATGAGCATTTCATCAAGGGTCCAAGATCCTCGAAATTAAGGATGTCGCTTGGAATTGATACAGTGCACGTCACAGGTCATGAGATCTCATCGATAGCATCCGTCTCGCATGAGCATCTTTCATATAAATCAGCCCATTCACGTGTGCAAGTATACATGCTTGAGAATGATCAGACTACTCTTGCCGTGGAAGTGCCGATATGGCTGATGCCTGATGAACTGATTGGATTCAATGAACTATTCGATTCAGACGAACCCTTGAGTGGGCATATAGACGCATTGAGGGTCGAAGACGGAAAGATCTGGATATGGGACTACAAACCAAACGCAAAAAAAGAGAAATATGCGACGACGCAGGTCTTTTTCTATGCATACATGCTGAGCTGCAGGACGAAAATACCATTGTCTGATTTCAGGTGCGGATATTTTGATGAAGAGCACACATACATGTTCAAACCAGAATTGGGCCAATTGGTTGGGTGTGTAAGATGATGATTCCATCTCACGATATCACTATCGCGCTCTCATCTCTCTTTGTCCTGAAGAAGCAGATAAAGATCTCTTCAGCAGAGTATGCTTTTGATCTTTTAGAAGAGCTAAAGCAGGTAGCGGATGGCATCTTAAAGGCGACAGACCATCCTTTTGTCAAGAACACATTGTCATTCATCTTCTTTGATCTGCCAAAGAAAGATCTGATCCATACAGCAAAAGAATTGTGTGACAGAATTGATTCTTGTGTCTCATTCCTTGACATGATCGAGACAAAGATCGCGTTCAACGCGCAGAGTGTGATTAAAAATGGATCGACAGTCTTTGTTCATGGTTTTTCTTCATCAGTCATAAAAGCATTGATACTCGCAAAACAGCTTGGTAAAAGATTCTCAGTGAAAGTGGCAGAGTCAAGACCTCTCATGGACGGCAGGAAAGCAGCGCTCATGCTCGCAAAAGAAGATATCGATGTCAGCCTGCACATAGACAGCACAATCGGGAAGTGTCTGAAAGAATCAGATGTCTGCTTTCTTTCTGCAGAACGCCTGACAAAAGAAGGAATATATGGCCCGACCGGCGTATCTCTGATGGCCTCGACCGCAGAGATGCTTCATGTGCCTGTGTATTTCTTTGTGAATTCCTGGACACATGATGATCAGATAAGAAACGATGTCATCGGGGAATTGGATTCAGAAGACATCTGGCCGAACCTGATGGCAGATATCGCTGCGAAAAGCCATCGACATGAAGCTTTCATCCCTGAAAAGAACTTTTTCTTCATATCGGAGCTAGGACTTCATGATTATTCAAATCTGATAAAAGAAGCTGATCTTACTTATCCCTGGTTGATGAATTAGATCAAGAGAAATCTTTTTGGTCATATGTTCTTGGTATGATCAAAATTGGAAATACAACTAACTGTGAAAATGACAATAAAACAGAAAAATCTGATTATTTTCTACTCGAAATCGTCGTATTCAATCGTCGATGTGGTCTGTTTTTTCTGGGCAGCAGCCACTTTCTTTGAGGCTTCCCTATATACTTCGACGAATGATGGAGCGACAATGACCCATTCTTCGCCGAATCCGGCGATGTCACCGCTTATGGCGTCACAGGTCTTCTTGAGCTTGTTGATTGCTCTTTTAAGTTCCACCAGATCCTTATCTTTCAAAGGCTTGATATTGACAAGAGCGATTGTATAACCTTCTCTTAGGGAATCTAGCACCTGCTTTACGTCAGAGAAATCTTCAAGGATGAATGGTCTTACAGTTATCTTTGAATCACTGCCTTTCATGTCAGTATTCAGTTCCACATATTCTTCTTCGACATGTGGTACATCGTATTCATCATCTTCTGTCGTAAAAGCCTTTGACAGGCTGTTCTTTATCTTCATAAAGGTCGCTTTCATCTTATTCCCTCCGGTTATGGGTCACGCGAATTTAATATATTGAAAGTTACCCATCTAGGTATTTAAAGTTTTCGAATAAAGCTTCCTATTGCCATATTACTCCAAAGCCACAAGTTTTATAAAGCATCTACTATTTGCTTCTGCAAGTGTTCCCAACAAATGGTGACAAATTCAAGGAGGCTTACATATGACTCAAAAAAAAGACGCGAAACAGAAAGTCCTGCCAAAAGAGAAAGTCAAGGAGATCCAGCCATTATCAAAGGAAAATATCGATAATATCCAGAAGAAGCTTCCGAAAGAATTGCTTGACAGACTCAATGCCAACAGGCCTAAACTTGAGGATTTCTGTACAAAACTCCTTGAAAGATTCAAAGAATATATCGTGAGTGTCGCACTTCTTCCCCCTGCACGGAAAAGAGATGCGCAGGGAAATCCGACTAATGATCTAGATCTGGAATCGATAAACGTCCTTGTATTGGTAGATGATTCTGATTCACTTAAGATGTCAAAAGAAGAGCTCGCAAGCAAGCTCACTTCTGTGGTTGATAAAGTTGCTTCTGATATAGACAAAAACATAAAACCAGATACTGTTCTCTTATCAGAGCTTTGGCAGAATTGCTTTGATGGGAAAGACGAGCTTCTGCAGATGGTCGCGCTTTGCGCGCCATTGCACGACAAAGGAGTGCTCTCTTCTGTGAAACTCACAGAGATCCACAAGCAGATGATCCTCAAGAAATTCGAACGATATATAGTGGCATATGTCATCGCGGGAAAGACTGTCTATGGTGATATAGGAGCAGGAGAAGATATAGATCTTTTCATCGTCATCGATGACACTGATGTGAAACGCATGACTCGCGCTGAGTTAAAAGACAAATTGAGGGCGATCATTGTCGGGATGGGCATGGAAGCAGGCGAGATGATCGGTGTGACAAACAGGCTGAATATCCAGGTCTACATACTGACTGATTTCTGGGATTGCCTAAAAGAGGCGAATCCAATCACATACACACTTCTACGAGATGGTGTTCCTATGTTCGACAGAGGCATATTCATGCCATGGAAACAGCTTCTTA
>PCVE01000015.1:3148-7399 GCA_002762705.1 Candidatus Woesearchaeota archaeon CG11_big_fil_rev_8_21_14_0_20_43_8
TCAAGCCATCGGCAGAAGCCATAGATCTTTTCATGAGTTCTGGCGATCATGCTCTGAAGAGGATAAGATACAAGCTTCGTGATATCGGCCAAGAAGAGATCTATTATGCGCTACTGACCCCAAGCCAGGCAGCGCTTATGTTATATGGGATCCCGCCACCGGCACCAAAAGAGACACCCCATCTGCTAAGAGAGATCTTTGTCAAGAAAGAGAACTGCATAGAAGAGAAATACATCAAGATATTGGATGATGTCATAAAGCTCAGGACCGATCTCATGAATGGAAAGAAAAAGGATTTCACTGGGACAGAAGCTGATAAGCTTGTCGAAGATGCTAAGACATATATGAAGGAGATCGGGAAACTTTTCAAGAAGCTTGAGATGACCAAAGAGAAAGAGAACATATTGAATACATATGATTCTGTCATAACTGCTACACGCGATGCTCTCAAATCAGAAGGTATCGAGAATATCGATGAAAAAGAGATGGCAAAGAAGTTCGAGGAGATACTTGTGAATTCGAACAAGGTCCCACAAGGATTGGTCAGGACAATCGAGCTTGTCTGCAAAGCGAAAGAGGATTATGATTCTGGAAAGCTTTCAAAAGAAGATATAGAAAAAGCCAACAAGGAAGCGAGAATCTACATAAAGTCAGTCGTGGAATATGTCCAGAGAAAGCACGGCCGAGTGATGGAAAGAGCGAAGCTAAAAGTCAAGCATGGCGATAAATATGGAGAAATAATAATGCTCGATGACATTGTCTTTGTCATCGATGATATCTCAAGCGACAAGCCGACGATACATAAAGCGAATGTCACACCAGAAGGATCGTTGTCTGAAGTCGGGAAGAGCAGTTTCGAAGAACTTGAGAAAGCTATCTCAAAGATCAGCATTCCGCCAAAAGTCTTCCTAAAAGAGCCTATTTTTGAGGACCTGAAGAAGATATTCGGAAAAGATGTTGAAGTGATGTTAGGTTAAATTTTATTAGAATGAATTTTTTGCGAGGATGTGAAGAAAATGGAAACAAGATTTGTTAGATGGAACAAAAAAATCAATGGAAATTCTCAAGAATTTTATGGAATTATTAACAAGATCACTAAAGGTAGTTTTGGCGGAGAATATGCAGATGTCTTGGCTTTGAGCCATTATTTGGATCCTGATCAGCCACTTAAGCCACTTAGATCTAATCTTCGTACTGATTCTATTGTTGAAATCAGCAGTGATGATATAAGCAATTATGTTGGATATATGATGGATCGATTTGAGATAAGCAATAAACTAAGTGCAGACAACTTATCAAGCCATCCAAAAGACACTTTGCTTGCATCACGATATGCCAAGAACGCAAGGAAAAATCATTTTCTCAAGAAGGTAATCTCACACTTGCATGATGCAGATGGTCTGCTTGAGCTTGTAGATAATCCAAGGAAAGATAAGTATGCACCAAATACTGGTCTGTTTGGAGTACAGGGAATATATCCCGAAGATGATTCCACTGTTCTTCATGGTTTTGAGCTTGTGACGTTGTCACGTCATGTGCAAGAAGGTCTTGTCGAAGCATTGCTAAGATACACCTGGCCAGAAGGCGGAGGCCCAAGCGGAGGCATCCCTGTCCGATATAAAGATGAAGGACAGAGATTATGCGCATATTCTGTACATGAGATCCCCGAGGATTCATTTGATATAATGAATGGCCATAATCCACATAAGCTTACTTTGTGAGCATTTGGCATTTCGCGGACAGAATCGCAGCATCTTTTTCTTTTTTAAGAAAAATATATAAATCCAGCTCCTCTTAATCCAGTTAATATAGTAATAATGCAAACAACGGAGGCAAACGATGATGCTAAAGCTTCGAAGGATCACAGACACTTATGAGATGAAAGTTTTCACTGACAGCGGAGATTATTTTGGGGATGTCGAGGAAAGTATCCTGACACGTAACAAGATTTTTGGCTGGAAGATAAAAGCGAGCAAGAACTCATATCTTAATAAAGTGCTTGGCAGCGCAAAAGGAGTCATAGTTCCCCATCAGCTGGTCAAATCGATGGGTGATATCATGATAATATCAAAACAGGCGATGCCATCATTCAACCCGGATGAGGAATGATTCTTTTATTTATTTCATGATTTCTATTTTTTTTCACTAGATACTTATTTATATGTGGTGCTAATCCTCTTCGACATGGCATTCAGGGCGAGATATTCATCAGAAGATATAAAGAAGATCTTTGATGTGGAAGATAAAAATGATCTGGTGTTATACAAAAGACTTGAGAGGATTCTTAATCAAGGTGTCAGTCGGATCATAGAATTTCTTCCAGAAGAACCACAATTTGTCTATTTCATTGCATCCATCGCATTGACTGATGGTGCGAGGTTCGAAGTATATGGAAAGAAAGAGCCAGGTTTATTGTTCTTCACAAAACGTTATTCTGGATTCGCATATATCATAGATGAATCAAAAGAAGGTCAAGAGAAGACTAATACATTGTTCGAATTCCCAGGAAACGAGACATTCAATAAATTAAAAGATATGTATCGGTCAAGACACTAGAATTCTTTATCTATCTTTGTCGCGAAGAAAAGCCAGAATATTGCTCCTAGTCCGAGCCCGACAAGGATCGAATATAATACTCCTGGCAGATAGAATATCATAGCAGAGATGCCAAGCATGAATCCCGCGCTGAAGACATAGAGCAGCCTTGATGCGAAAAACACATCTGCGCCATCAAGTGGTGGTATCGGAAGCATGTTGAACAATGCGAGCATGAGATTTATCAGGATCGCTTTCTGTATCAATATGGGATTCAATGGCATCAGAAGCTTGAATATCATAGCCAATATTATGTTGGCCATAGGTCCCATCAATGATATCAAAGCATGATCGAACATATTTAGTCCATATCGGAACTTACCAAGTCTCTGCACAGCCAGATGATGTATTACGACTCCTCCATATGCGACAAACGGGACCACGCCGTTTGTAAGAAATGCAAGGAACAGTGTTATGAAAATACCGAGTTTCCATGATCTATGCTCTGCTCTATAGCCTATATGGATGGCATAGAGCCGATGTGCGGTCTCATGCACCATGATCGACATAATGACAATGATAAATGCATTGAGGGCATTGAAAAGCCCGAATATGACATTCAGCTTGTCGACACCCCATTCCCGAAAAGAAAGCACAAATGCGAAGACTACAGCGATTATGAGATATTTCCATATCTCCATCATGCTGAAACGAAAATATCTCTTCACTCTGTCAAATATGCCTTCTAAACTGTGCATAGATTATACCACAGAGAATCTTATTTAAAAAAGTTTCCACGATCGATCGCTTTCTCTTATCCCACATTATAGCTTTGGGAATATGTGATCCCGCCGTTAGACTCAAAAAGCGATTGTACTAGGCGAGTCATCTCTTTCTCATGGCCCGCTCCGACAACAGCGACAACTTTAGACATTGGATTATCTATCATAATCCGATATAATCTTCTCGCCATGTATGAATTACGTTCTGTGACAAGCACTCTGAACAGATTTGGATATCTTATCTCAAAAAAAGACATCATCTTGATGATGATCTCATCAGTCGGGACTTTAGTCAGGTCCAATGTGTCCATACCGAGTTTATTGAACTCTTTTTTTGGATTGATGAGCCCCCTGAAAAGATCGACGACAAAATGCCATCTTTCGCCCCATGACAGGCTCTTTGAGAATTTTGATAATGTAATCTGGATATCCTGGTCGATGAGCGCGATCTTCTTATTTTCCTTCTTTGCAAGCCTCACAGCTTCAAGCATATCAGATCCAGGTTCAAGCTTCACGAATTGTCCTAGTTTTCTTTGCATCCAAGATGCGAGAACAAGGAAAAGGAATCCTTTGACACCTATTTTTGAAATCAACGAAAGGCTTGCTTTCTGTCTTTTCTTGCCCATCATGAGCGAAGCCAGCCTGTTCCTGTCAAGCTCGACTGCGATTATATCAGGATCATGTTCACTAACCGCCTTTCTTACTTTCTCGATGCTCTCTCTTGCGATATGAGATGTCCCGACAATCAATAGTCTTTCGATGGTCATGATATAAGGGTAAGCCCTGTCTATTTATATGACCTTCGGGTCGATAATGAATGTCTTTTTCGGATACAACTACCATAGATTTCGCTTTGTTCCTTCTCATCGGCTTTGTAGAAAAGTTCAAAATATAGAGTCCTTAAGCCGTAAGGCTTAAGAACAATGTAAACTAT